>JANPAM010000086.1:0-42727 GCA_031429915.1 Sphingomonadales bacterium
TGCGCCAATATTCAGACGCCCGCCATCAAGTCCCGCCATTGCAAACCGGAAACCGTCGCCTTCCGCACCGACGCGGTTTTCAACGGGCACTTTCACATTGTCGAATATCACCTGTGCAGTGGGTGAGGCATTCCAACCAAGTTTGCGCTCGGGTGCGCCGAAACTGACGCCCTCCATGCCCTTCTCGATTACAAGACAACTAATGCCTTTTGGCCCATCGACGCCAGTACGCACCATCGTCACATAGACGTCGTTAACTCCGCCGCCCGAGATAAACTGCTTCGTTCCGTTGACGACATAATATTCGCCTTCAAGTCGCGCAGTTGTTTTCAGCGCCGCCGCGTCCGAACCGCTGCCGGTTTCGGTTAGGCAATATCCTGCCAACTTTTCCATGCCAACCAGATCGGGCAAATATTTCGCCTTGACCTCAGCTGAGCCGAAACTATCGATCATCCATGAAGCCATGTTGTGGATCGAAATGAACGCACTGGTCGCAGGACATCCGTAAGCCATCGCCTCCATAATCAGCGCCGCTTCCAATCTACCAAGCCCGATGCCGCCCGATTCCTCGGAAACGTATATCGACGCAAAGCCCAACTCGGCTGCGGCTTTGATGGTTTCCCGAGGGAAATGGTGTTTTTCATCCCATTCCGCCGCGTTCGGCGTAATCGCGTCGGCAGTGAATTTGCGCGCCATATCCTGAATGGCAAGCTGGTCCTCGGTGAGGTCGAACTGGTTGGTCATCACGGTCGCCGTAGCATCGCGATTTTGACTTATCCAGCCATAAGGGGTGGGCACTTGACGTATTGATAGGCTGCTCCCCCATCCATGTCAGTGCGCGTGAGCCTTTTGCCGTCTTTGCTCAATTGGAAGCCAATGGTTTTATTCCATTTTTCGCCCTCGCTGACGATTTCAAAAGTGGCTTCCATTTCCCGAGACGTTTCTCGCTTGCCTTCGGTCATCGTGCCGATTGAATCGTAAAACTTCACCAGCTTGCCCTGAAGCGACAGGTTTTGTTCGTTATTCTCGTCCGCGCATTGCGAAGCGACGGCGGCCCACTGCCCCTGATATCCACCGGGAAACTGTGTTATAGCGATCTCGAGCGGCGCATCCGAAGCTATTAGAGCTGCTTCTGAAGGCATGACCTCACCCTCTGGCGCCCCCGTCTCGTCCGTTGACCCGCACCCTGCCAGAGATAAGCAGACCAATAACGGCAACCAGCATTTCATGATATTTTATCCCAAATCTGACACAGCATAACACATTGAACATTGACAAGTTCCGTGGCGGCACCGTCAGCGCGGCCGAACTTGCGGTGCCATTTTGCAACGTCCACCACGGCTCTTGCAACGGATCGCGGTCGTTTTGCGGAATCCGTGAAATACCCCTGGCCAATGTGAATGTGTCAAAAAGGACTGGCGAGCGCCGCATCGTCCTGCTAACCGCGCTGACGTTGCACCCATAGCTCAGCTGGATAGAGCGCTGCCCTCCGAAGGCAGAGGCCGGGGATTCGAATTCCTCTGGGTGCACCATTTTCTCCAGCATTCAGCCTAACAGCAAGTCTCCAAGCTTCGCGCGCTGCCACGCCGCATCGCCGAACTGCGAGGCGTGGAATATTGCCGCGCGGCGGTGGAGGCCGGCATCGCAGTCATGGGTGAAGCCGAAGCCGCCGTGGAACTGGACCGACCGGTCGGCGGCGTGGCTGTATGCGCCGTCGGCTGCGGCCTTTGCCATTCGAACCGCGATTTCGCCAAGCCCCTGGTCGCTAAAGCTGTCGGCGGCGCTGTAGAGGTGCGAACGTGCCTTTTCATAATCGACATAGGCGTCGACCATCGGGTGTTTCAGCGCCTGATATTCGCCGATGATCTTGCCAAACTGTTTGCGAGTTTGGAGGTAGCCGATCGTATAGTCGATCACGCTTTGCGTGCCGCCGCACATTTCGGCGGTTTGCAGCAAGGCCGCTGCAACGTCGAGATGCGCAAGCGTCGCGGTGGCTTTTGCCGGGTCGAGTAAAGCGGATTTGGCAACGGATATGCCATCGAGATTGAGCGCAAAGCTGCGTTTTGTTTCGTCGATAATCGCCTCGCGGCGAAGGCGGCCTGCGATATCTTCGGCGGTCAGCAACACCAACGCACTTTGCCGTCAAGCATGACCGATGTGATAACGACTTCGGCAGCGTCAGCCCACAAAACGAACAGTTTTTCGCCCGACATAACCAGCCGGTCGCCATCGGAGTACGCGGTTGCGGTAATGTTGGTCAGGTCCCAGTCGCCATGCGCCTCAGCCAGCGCCAGAGTGCCAACCGCGGCTTCGGCAAGCTTGGGCAACCATTCGGCCTGTTGGACCTCGCTCCCGCCAGCGACCAGCGCCTGTGCGGCGAGCGTGGTTGCAACGAAAGGCGACGCCATCAGGTTGCGGCCCATTTGCTCAACCAGCGGCACGACCTCAGCCAAGGAGAGCCCGACGCCTCCTTGTGCTTCGGGTATCGCGACGGCGGTCCAGCCGAGCCCGGCGATCTCACCCCACACAGCCGCATCATAACCGGTGTCGCTATCGATTAGCTTACGGACCTTGTCGATTGGCGATTTATCGCGGCAAAATGTTGTTGCCACATCGAGCAGTTCGATCTGCTCTTCGCTGTAGCCTAAGCCTGCAAGCTGCACGTTTCTCTCCTCGTATTTCCGAATGCTTATGAGGCGAGGCGAGGCGAAAAATCAAGCGGGTTTAATCAGCCAATTAAAACTATACCATCTCCAGCACATTGCGACCGGCACGCACCCGCATCTTATGGCTCTTCTTCGTTCCCATTGACACCGACTTCACGGTGTCCATGAAAACCCATTCGTTGGTCGCGGCCTGCGGGGTAAGCGACAGGTGCATATAACCGCGGTTCGAGGTATCGACCCAGCGAAGCTCCGCCTTATTCGTCTCCACCAGGTTGCGAGCTATCAGCATTGGATCGGTGCCTTGAGTAGCGCTTTCGAAACCGGGCGAGGACACACTATGGCCGCCGAATTCCACACCAGCCGGTTTGCCACCCTCGGGCAGGTCGAATGCCCATCCATTGTGGCTGTCGCCGGTGATGACGACCAGATTGGCATCTGCACGTTGCGCCGCAGCCAGCAGCCGCGACCGCGCCACCGGATAGCCACCCCAATTGTCGAGGTTATAGGGAAGACCTGCCTTTGCCGCGGCGATCCCCTGCCGAGCATAGGTCCGGTTACGCTCGGGCGCATCTTTGGGGAACCAGTCCAGCGCCTGCTCGGGCGTCGAGTTGTAGCCCATGTTGGTGCCGGAGCCGAGCACGGTCCAGATCGCAGCATCACGGGCAAACCCGCGCGCAAGCCAGCTTTCCTGTTCGGTGCCGAGCATTGTCATCGACGGGTCACGCCAAGCGCCGTCGCGGAATTCTGCCATCGCCTTGGCCGGGTCGGAAGCGCGCATCAGGTCGCCGTGCCAATATGGCTTCGACCGCGCAACCATCCGTGTGTCGGTGCGGTAATAGGTCGCCAGTTCGCCAATTTCGTAGGTCTTCCAAGGCTGCTCGCCCACCGGCAGCCATTCGCGCCAGACTTGCATTGCGGCGTTGCGCCGGTTGCTCCAGTCACCTTCGTCAACGCTATGGTTCTGCGCACCGCCCTCCCAGCTGTCGTTCGCACCTTCATGATCGTCGGTATTGGCAATGACTGGAAAATTGGCGTGAAGCGCCTGCAGCTGCGGATCGGACCGATAGCTTGAATAGCGCAGGCGGTAATCAGCTAGGTTCAGTATCTCGTCACCCGGAAAAATCCGTTCAGCAAATTTTGCTCCGGCATCATACCCGCCTCGACCATATTCGTAGATGTAATCGCCCATGTGCAGCACGAGGTCGATGTCATCGCGCTTCGCTGCATGACCATATGCGTTAAATTCGCCGTGCCCGAGATTTGAGCATGAGAAAATCGCGACATTGAACTTTGCGGTTCTGCCGACCGGCAGTGTCTTTGTGCGGCCTACGGGCGACATAATGCCATCAGGCGCTATAAAGCGGAACCAATGCCATTTGCCGGGGGCTAGATTGTCGACGGTAATCTTAACGGTATGGTCACGCCATGGACCAGTCACCATCTGCCCGCCGCCAGCAATTTTAGCGAAGTCCTTGCTCTCCGAAATCTCGACCCGCACCTTCGACGGTCCGCCGGTTGCACTCACATACCGGGTCCAAAGCAGCACCGAATCCTGCCCGGGCTCGCCGCTCGCGACATTATGCGTAAAGCCGGTCAGCCCCAGCAACGCCTGCGCCATCGCCGCTCCGCCGGGCATCGCCAGCCCGCCAATGCCGAAGCCTGCGGTCGCAATCAGGGCACGGCGGTTGATAATCAATGACATCGACAATTCCTTTAATCCCAAACGACACTATGCGGTAGGCTGTTGCGATTGCAACGATATTACAACTGGGTACGAAGCGACCACAACTCAGGAAATGCGCGCTTGATGACGGTGCCGGCAAGATAACTAACTCCGGCCGTCCCACCGGTGCCACGCTTACCGCCGATAATGCGCTCAACGGTCAGCACATGCTTGTGCCGCCACGTCGCCATAGCATCATCGAGATCGACCAGCTTTTCGGCAAGTTGATACAGTTCCCAATAGCGCTCGGTGTCGCGGTAGACCTCAAGGAACCCCGCCTCCACTTCTGGCGAGAACACATGCGGTTGCGCCCAGTCGCGTTCGAGTTGACCCAACGGCACGTCGATCCCCGCTCGCGCCAGTGCAATGATCGTATCGTCCCAGATGCTTGGCTCGACCAAAGCCTCTGCCATCTCCGCACGTGCTGCGGGCCGGTCATCCTGATATTTGAGAAATCCTGCGTCTTTAAGCCCGAGCAGATATTCGACCGTGCGAAACTGGTCCGACTGAAAACCCGAACTCGGCCCCAGCACATGACGGAACCGCGTGTAGTCGGACGGCGTCATCGTCGAGAGCACGTCCCAACTAAGCGTCATAACTGCTTGAATCCGGCTGACTCGCGCCAGCGCCTTATAGGCGGGGACCAGCGCATCGACCTGTATTTGCTCCTTGGCAAATTTCAGCTCGCGTATCATCTGCTTCAGCCATAATTCCTTGGTCTGATGGATGATGATAAATAGCATTTCATCGTCAAGATCGGACTGGGGGTTCTGGCTGGAGAGCAAGGTATCAAGCGCGAGGTACCGCGCATAAGTCATCGGCTTTATGTCAGTCATGACGCCAGAATAGCCGCGCGATCGGGATCGGTCCATTGTATCACCGCATTCTTCGTGATAATTATCTGCTGGGTCGTGCCGCAAGCCAGTTTGACGTCGGGAGAATGTTGACTGGCTGAACTGCTATATACCGGCAAGGAGGAGCCCATGACCCGCTACATCTTTCTGTTTTTTTCAGTCGTCGCCTATTCAATCTTTTTTGCGACATTTTTGTATTTGATCGCATTTGTCGGCAATCTGCCGGTGCCGCGAACGGTCGACCAAGGCGGAATGGTGACCAGCGTCGGGGTGGCATTGATCGTCAATATCCTGCTAATCGCGTTGTTCGGTGTTCAACACAGCGTAATGGCACGGCAGGGTTTCAAAGCCGCTTGGACCCGAATAGTTCCGGTCCCTATCGAGCGAAGCATGTACGTGTTGCTCACGAGCGTTGCCTTGTGGGTCATGTTCCATTTCTGGCGGCCGATCACGGGCGACGTGTGGCGTATCGATAACGCCATTGGTGCGGGTGCGATGTGGATCCTGTTTGCGGCAGGCTGGCTGATTGTTCTGACCAGCACCTTCCTCATAAATCATTTCGAACTTTTCGGATTACAGCAAGTCTGGCTTCACGCGCGCGGGAAATCGGCGGCGGCACCCAAATTCAGAACGCCGTTCTTCTACAAGTTCGTCCGCCACCCACTCTATTCGGGCTTCTTTCTGGCGTTCTGGGCGACGCCGCATATGACCTATGGACATCTTCTGCTGGCGCTTGGAATGTCGGCCTATATGCTGATCGCAATTTCTTATGAAGAACGCGATCTCGTCGGCCATTTCGGTCCGGATTATGAGCAGTACAAAGAGAATGTCGGAATGCTGGTCCCGCGACCGCGCAAAGGCGGTTAGTAATAGGGAAAGCCGGAAAAGGCTTGTCCCCTCGTCCGGCTTTCGTAATTCAGAACGTGACGTTCGCTCAAAAGTTGACGCGAACACCGCTGGTGTAGCGGCGGCCAAACCGTTCCCATTCAATCGTATACTGGCTTTGATCGACAAAACGGCGACCCGGATTATTCAGCAGGTTCGATGCGTCAAAATAAACTTCGATATTCTGGTTCACTGCATATCGTGCCGAGAAATCGAGCTCGTCATCGGTGGCCCAATAGAAGTCACCGCCATCAATACCGCGCGGCTCTGTGTTGACCGCACCGACAGCGCCAAACGCGCCCAATTCGTCAAGCCAATCGGTACGTTTTTGATAATTCAACCGTAACGACAATCCGTATTTTTCATAATAGGCGCCGATATTGTAGACCGCATCCGACGTTCCGGGAAACGAGACTTTCTGACCATCCGGACGAGTTGCCCGGCTTTTGTTGAGCGTGGCATTCGCCGAGAGACCGAAGCCGCCCATCCAATCGGGCAGGCCAAGATCAGTGGTATAGGCTTCGAGCTGGAGTTGGATGGCACCTTCAACACCATAGATGTAACCGCTGCCGCCATTTGCAATGGCGCTGAATTGGTAGTTCGACCGGTCAACGCCGTTGGAATCGAGCAAGTCTGATCCATAAGTCCGCGTGGTGTCGAATAACACGTCCTTGGCGCGCTTGTAGAATACACCGATTGAAGCAAAACCGCGAGGTTGGATATACCACTCGGCATAAGCATCGACACCCCAAGCCTTTTCGGCGGTAGCGTTAGGATTGCCAGCCGAAATTGACTGGCTGGCGTCGTTGACGACGAAGTTCGGACGCAGTTCGTCATAATCGGGACGAGCGGCACCGGTGGTGAAACCAATCCGCAGCTTTTTGTCGTCATCCCAGTTATAATTCAGATGTACGCTCGGGAAGAACAACGTGCTGTCGCTGCTTACCGATACCGGCTGCAGGATCGTCCGGCTTGGCACCGCCGGATTGCTACCCGACGCCGGGATAGCCGCGGTTGTAATTGTCGCAATGGCGTTGCCGACATTTTTGATGCGTTCGACGCGGACACCGCCGACGATGCTACCCCAATCGAACTTGGAGGTCGCCATGACATATCCTGCCAAGATTTCTTCTTCGACGTTGAAGTTATTTGCGATCAATGGCGTGCGCGCGACGACACCGCGCAAGCTTTTTGCATAGGCCTTGAACGCGTCGGTATCGAAATAGCGGAAATCATAGCTTAGTGGAATTTTGCCCTGAAATGGCTGATCGATAGTCGATGGCAAGTAGGTTACCGGAATTCCGGCTGCACCGAATTGCGCGGCTGTGGTAGCGCGAAATTCACTTTCGTCACGGTCTTTGGTGCGCTGGTCGTATTGCAATCCAAACGCCAATTTGGTCTCGCCGCCGAACCAGCCGGTGTTGTAGGCAAGATCGAGCTTGCCGGTATATGCTGTTGTGACGTCAATCAAATCGGCTGACACTGCCGACACGAGCGGTCGGACGAAGGTTTCGATGTTGCGTGTCTCGGCACCCGTCTGGAACGTTCCATTGAGGTTGGCAATCGTCGAAAACAGTCGCAACCGCGCCAAGTTCGGATCTGTGAGGTCATACATCACCGATGGACGCAGATTGCGCGTTGATGGGCTTTCATACCGGTTTTCAAGCACCACCGAACGATCATCAAGCGAGCGAGTGTAATTGGCGCGCCAGTTCATTTCCCAATCGCCAAATTTATGATCGCCGCCCAGCGTGTTGGTCTGAACGGACTGTTTGAACGCGCGTAATGTCGCGCGCTGGTTGATGTCGATGCCGTAAACGGTGCCGGTCAACGGCGTGTTGCCGATACATACATCTGCATAGCCTGTGTTGCGCGGCGTTGGAGTGAATGCGATTGTACACGGTGCCGTGCCGCGCGTGTTATCGTTTTGCCTGTCGTCCAGATCAAAGATGAAGTTGTCGCGCGCTTCATCGTCAGTGAACGCCGTGTAGAGCGACTGGACGAATATGCGGTTATCGTCATCGGGGCGGAAATCGACCATACCGGAAACCGAATAGTTCTTTCGAGTCAGGCGGTAGAGTTTGTTTTCGGTTTCACGCGCCCATTTGCGGTCGAAAAATCCCGGTTGCTGGTCCTGCGCGACGGCTTCCCAGTCATTTTCAAAATTGTCGGTAATCATGTCACGTTTGTAGTAGGAACCAGCAAGCAGAACGCCGATTTCTCCTACGTTGGTGTCGAACCGTTTCGACGCGACTGCCGATCCTTCATACTCCATCCGCGAACCATATTCGACATGACCTGCACCTGCTTTCAGGGCAATTTTACCGTCTGGATAATCGAATGGTGTTCTGGTGATTATGTCGACGTTACCAGCGATGGTTTCACCAGTCATATTCGGCGTAACCGCCTTGCGAACAATGATTTTCGACGCCAGTGCCGACGGGATAGAGTCAAATCGTGAGTCGCGGCCTTCGGGGCTGACGATGGTCAGGCCATCGAGCGAGATCGTCGTCCACGTCTTTGGTGCTCCACGCAGGTTGATGTAGCGTGCCTGGCCTTGGTCGCGCTGGACCGCGACTCCTGGTAGCCGGGAAGCTGCTTGTGCGATATTCTGGTCTGGCAAGCGACCGACTGAATCGGATGCTGCCACGCTGATAAGCGAATCCGAATTTTTCTGGATTTCGAGCGCTGCCGCTTCAGATTCAGCGATTGGTCGCGAGCCGGTCACGACGATCGAATCGTCATCCGAAACATCATCAGCAACGGGTGCTGTCCCAATGGTTTGCGCTTGAGCCGTTATTGTCATGGCAACCGCCATCGCGGCAAAACTGGTGAGGTAGAAAAAATGTCTTTTGATTGTCATGAGGGCCCCCTGCTTGCAAAGAATGTTGCATTTGCGAAGGCGCCCTAGCTGGGCAAAAAGACTACACCGCTACCGGTTGATGACGGTTTGATGTGGGGATAATGACAGGCCTGTCACGTCTCTGACACCGAATTGTAAAATGCCGTGCATAGGCGCTGCGCACGTTATTCTACGATTTATACCAAGGAAAAATCATGCGAAAATCGACTTTTGGTTGCGGCGTAATGCGTCTGTTTTCGTCGATTTTGCCTGCGTCGATGATATTGCTTTCTGGCTGTGCGCAAAAAGAACTCCCGCCCATTTTCGGTCTCTTCCCCGTCGCTGTTCAAGCTACCGGCCAGACCGAGCCTGTTGGCACCGTCGCTGCCGATGCCGCCGACGATCCGGCGATCTGGCACAATGCAGCCAATCCGGCCGCCAGCCTTATCGTCGCTACCGACAAAAAGGCCGGGCTCTATGTCTACGGCCTCGACGGCAAAATAAGCTCCTTCATCGACGCAGGCCGGGTGAACAACGTCGATCTGGTCGAAATCGGCGAACGCATAGTCGTCGCCGCCAGCGATCGGAACAACCCAGAGCAATCGCGAATCGCGCTTTTCGTCCTCAACCCCGACGATGCCAAACTAACCCCGATGGGGCATGTCGCCTCTGGCGCTGGCGAAGGCTACGGCATCTGTATCAAGGAACCTGTCGCCGCAGGAACGCTCGAAATATTCGCCGTGCTAAAGGCCGGAACGGTCAACCATGTCGAAGTCACGCTCGGTGCATCGAACGCAACCGGCGTTATCGTCCGCACGATGAAAATTCCAACCCAGACCGAGGGCTGCGTCATCGATAAGGCGGGCAACCTTTATGTTGGCGAGGAAGATGCAGGGATATGGCGTTTCTCCGGCGCCAAGGACGCCAGTACCGAAGGCAGTCTGATCGCCGCAATCGACAACCAGCGGCTGGTTGCCGATGTAGAGGGGCTGGCGATTGTCCGCGAAGCAACCGGTCTCGAACTGCTGATCGCATCAAGCCATTGCGACAATGCCTATGCGGTGTGGGTTTTGCCTGAAATGCGCTATGTCGGGCGATTTGCTATTGCCGCCGGAACGTTCGGCGCAACCAGCGAAACCGACGGCATCGCCGCTATGGCTGGCGACTTCGGTCCTAACTATCCGCACGGTCTATTCATCGCACAAGACGGGAACAATTCACCAGCGGCTCAGAATTTCAAGCTGCTGCCATGGCAGACGGTGAAGGCGGCTCTGGGCATATATAAAAGCGCGCCGTTCTTAGAACGACGCGCCTGAATAATTTTACCGCGCTTAGCGCTTTTTCTTGGCGGCTGGTTTGTCTTGCATCAACAAATGCGATACGCCGAATGCCAACAATCCGATGCCGCCGGCAACGGCAAGCGCGATAGCCGGGTGGCTACGCGCCTTTTCATAAGCGCGGTCAACATTGTGACGCGCTTCAAATGGAATTCGGTCATACGCATTTGAGGCAGCTTCAGTCGCGGAGCCATATAGGTTTTGCGCGCGCCCCTTTACCTTGTCTACCAAGCCTTCGGATTCGAGACCGGCATCACCTATGACGTGGCCGACATTGGATTTAAGCTCGCCGTTCAGTTGCGTGGCTGAGCCAGCGATACGATCGTCGTTCATGACATTTCCTTTTAAAGCATTTCAAGAGCGCGGGATTGCGCTCGTCTGCTGCATCCGGATAACAAACGCGCTTATCGTGCTGGTTGTTCCCTGCCTGATCCCATCAGAGCGTCGACCCACCGTTCGGCCAATGCTTCGGCTTCATCCGCCGTAAAGGGCGCGTTGCCAAGACTTAGCTCAAGCCAAAGCCCGTCAATCAGCGCCGTAAGCCCGACCGCCGCGAGGCGGGCATCGGTTGGACCACCCGGACATGCGGTGATCAATCGCTCAATATCATGGCGGTTTCCCGCGTATATGTCGTCATGGATTTTGCCGATGGTCGGATTGGAACGGGCCAGGCTCCAAAACGCTAGCCAGGTTGCGAGCAAATCCGAGTCGGCAATCGGCGGACGGAAGTTGGCGGTGACGAAGGCTATCAGACGCGCGCGGGGGTCATCGCCCGCTGCCTCGACCGCCATATTCAGCGCTGATGCCACACGGGCGCCCGTTGCGATGTAAGTGGCGGCAATCAGTGCATCGATGCCGTCGAAATAATGGCGGAGCAATCCGGGTGAGACGCCGGCTTTCACACAGATTGCGCGGACCGATGTGCCTTGGGCACCGGATCTTGCCAAACATCGCCCACATGCAGCTATTAGTGCTTCGCGGCGGTTGTCCGCGCTCTCGCGGGTAAAGGCTTGTCGCATGCTCATCCACTTGTTATACACTCGTATAATAGGGGAATCAACCATGCAGCTTTCTGTCACGGCGCACGATAATCGCGATCCGCTCGACGGCTGGAGTCTGCCTGCGTGGACTTATAACGATCCGGATTTCTTCGCGGCCGAAGTCGAGACCATCTTCGCACCCAGCTGGCAAGTAATCTGCCACATCAGCGATATTGCTGGCAAAGGGGATTGGCACAGCCTCGATTATCTCGGCGAGAACGTCATTGTTGTGCGCGGTCAAGATGATGTGGTTCGAGCATTCACCAATGTCTGTCGCCACCGCGGCTCGCGATTGCTCGACGGCAGCAGCGGCTGTGCCAAGAAACTCGTCTGCCCCTATCACGCGTGGACCTATGAACTCGACGGCACGCTGAGCGGCGTTCCCGATAGCGCCAGCTACCCCGGCCTCGACAAATCGCAACATGGGCTTGTACCGGTCGCGCTCGAATTCTGGAATGGCTTCATCTTTGTTCGGCTGAAGGACGAAGGACCGAGTGTCGCTGACATGATGGCGCCTTACGAAACGATGATCGCGCCCTACCGTTTCAACGAGCTGACAGCCAATGGCCGCGTCACGCTTCGCCCGCGTGACGTGAACTGGAAGAATGTGGGCGATAATTATTCGGACGGGCTTCACATCAATGTGGCTCATCCCGGCCTCACCCGGTTGTTTGGCAAGAGCTACGGCGTAGAGGCCACAACGCATGTCGACCGGATGTGGGGCGATCTTACGGACAAGCCTTCGGCCAACTGGTCGGAACGAATGTATCAGCGGCTGTTGCCATCGGTGCCGCACTTGCCCGAGAACCGGCAGCGGCACTGGCTGTATTTCAAGCTTTGGCCCAATGTCGCGTTCGATATCTATCCCGACCAAATCGATTTTATGCAGTGGTTGCCGGTTAGCCCGACCACCTGTTTAATTCGCGAAATCAGTTATGTGCTTCCGGATGCCCGCCGCGAAATGAAGGCCGCGCGTTACCTCAACTGGCGGATCAACCGGCAGGTAAACGCCGAGGACACCGAGCTTATTTCGCGCGTTCAATCCGGCATGGCATCGCGCAGTTTCTCGGTCGGGCCGCTGTCCAACAAAGAGGTGTGCCTTCGCCATTTCTGCCGACGTATGCGCGAATTGATTCCGCAAGCCCGCGAAGAACAACGACCAAAGGCCGGATGGAGCAAGCCATGACCAAGCAATATGACGCCGTGATTATCGGGGCCGGACATAATGGTCTGGTCTGCGCCTTCTATCTCGCCCGGGCTGGCCTAAAAGTCCGCATTGTCGAACGCCGCGACGTCGTCGGCGGAGCGGCAGTGACCGAAGAGTTCCATCCCGGCTTCCGAAACTCGGTGGCGAGTTACACCGTTAGCCTGCTCCAGCCCAAGGTCATCGACGACATGAAGCTCGTCGATCACGGCTACCGCGTGATTGAGCGACCAATTTCAAACTTCCTGCCACAGGAGGACGGCGGCTACCTGAAGCTCGGTGGCGGGCTCGAACGGACGCAGAAGGAATTTGCCCGCTTCTCCGAACATGACGCGCGCGTTCTGCCAGCCTATTATGAGATGCTGGAGGGCGTTGCCGACGTGCTCCGCGACCTCGCACTCAAGTCGCCGCCCAATGTCGGTGGTGGTATGAAGACGCTGATCGACGGCGCGTTGCAGGGACGCGGGTTGATGAAGTTGACATTGAGCCAGCAGCGCGACGTGCTCGAACTTTTCACCAAGTCGGCGCGAACCTTCCTCCACAGCTGGTTCGAGAGCGAGGCGGTCAAGGCCGCATTCGGATTCGACGCAGTGGTGGGCAACTATGCCAGCCCCGATACGCCGGGGAGCGCCTATGTTCTCCTCCACCATGTCTTTGGCGAAGTGAACGGCAAGAAGGGCGCTTGGGGCCATAGCATTGGCGGTATGGGTGCGATCACTCAAATGATGGCAAAGGTCTGCACCGGCCTCGGCGTCGAGATCAGTCTCGAGGCTCCGGTGTCGCGGGTCATTGTCGATGGCGGCAGGGCGGTTGGCGTGCGGCTTGAAAGCGGCGAAGAAATCATGGCTGACCGCGTCATCGCCAACGTCGGGCCAAAAATCCTTTACGAACGCATGTTCTACGATGGCGACTTGGAACCCGAGTTCAAACGCCGGATCAAGGCGTTCAAGGCAGGCAGCGGCACATTCCGCATGAATGTAGCACTATCGGAACTACCGTGCTTCACGAGCCTCCCAGAGCCGGGTGAGCATCATCAATCGGGCATCATCATCGCGCCAACGCTCGACTATATGGACGAGGCGTTTCTCGACGCGAAACGCTACGGTTGGTCGAAGAAGCCCATTGTCGAGATGCTGATCCCTTCAACCATCGACGACAGCCTCGCTCCCGCTGGATGCCACGTCGCCAGCCTGTTTTGCCAACAATTCGCGCCCGACTATGACTGGGATGCCGACGAAGGCAAAGCGGCCGATACGATTATCGAAACTGTCGAGGCTCATGCCCCCGGCTTTCGCGCCTCCATACTCGGCCGCCAGATCCTCAGTCCGCTTGGTCTAGAGCGCAAATTCGGTTTGGCCGGGGGCGACATCATGCACGGCAATATGAGCCTCGACCAGCTCTGGGCAGCACGACCGGTGCTTGGCAACGGCGCATATCGCGGGCCGATGAAGGGACTCTACATGTGCGGCGCTGGCACGCATCCCGGCGGCGGGGTAACTGGAGCACCAGGCCATAACTGCGCGGCTGAAGTGCTTGCGGAGCGTAGCTTGTTGGGACGATTGCTCCGAAAGGCATAATGGAAAAAGCCGGACCATTACGGCCCGGCTCTCTCCTCCCAGTCACTCGCGTGACAAACCCATTAGAAGTCGCGTGAGAATTTCACGCCGATCAAACGTGGTCGGATGACCGTATCATAAAACGCACCGCCGGTCGGCGTTGCGGGCGTAACCCCGGTTCCGCAGACAGTTTCCAAACACTGCACGCCTGTGCCGACAATCCCGTTCTTGTCGAACAGGTTGGTCGCAAAAAGGTCAATCTTCCAGACATCATCCTTGATCCCGACGCTGACATCGGCAGTCGTGTAGGCTGGCAGATTGCCTTTGATCGCGTTCTGCGCAGGTCTAAGATCGTTCTTGCGGCTGCCGATATGGTTGACCGCAAATTGCACATGGCCGTTCCATGCGCCCACCGGGAATTCATACCGAGCAATCGCGTTGCCTTTGATCTTGGCAGTGGTTGGCAGGCGCGATCCGGCTGGAGCAAGAAGCGAGTTGCCGGGGGTCGAACAGTCGAAGGTCGTATTGGCAATCGCACAGAAGTCGCGACGGATAGTCGCATCATTATAACTAGCCCCGGCGTTCAGACTCAAACCGTTCGCACGGTAACCGACATCCATTTCCACGCCGCGAATTCGCGCAATACCGGCGTTGCGGATTTCGGTCAGGCCGTTAGCACCCAGAAATGACAACTGAATGCCGTTCCAGTCCTCCTGATAAACCGCACCATTCCAGCGGAACGCCCCAAAGGTCGTTTTCCAGCCAAGCTCGTAATTGTCGAGCTCATCAGCGCCATAAGGCGGCAATGTACCTCTACGGTTGATCCCGCCGGGGCGGAAACCACGCGACCATGTCGCATAGACCAACGCGTCGTCGCTAAACTTATAGGTAGCGTTCAGCTTGTGGATGAAATCGGTATCTGACGTCGATTTATCCACATTGGTGCAAGGACTGCCGGAGACCAAAATTGGCACTGGCGTCCCGGCCGGATTGGCCCGTCGGGTTGTGCCATCGGTATTAAGACAGGCCGATTCGCCTGTCCGGCTCGAATAGCCAGCAGCAAATCCGAAAAAGCCCTGTAGCGAGTTGTCATATTTATAGACGCGCAAACCACCGGTCAGCGTCAGCTTATCGGTCACATCAAAACTCGCTTCGCCAAACGCCGCATAATCGCGGTCGATGCGTTGCTGCTTGGTCAGCCAGATGTTGCTGTCGGTGCCCCGAACTGTGATCGAATCGGCAATATTGTCGATGATGTAATTCTGTTCAATGTTATGCGACTGGCGCTGGTAGAAAAGGCCGGCAATCACTCGGAACGGTGCATCCGCAGGCGAGGATACTCGTAGTTCGCCGAACGACTTATTATAGCGATCAATCCCCTGAATATACTGGTTCGGATTGACCAGATTTCCGGCATTGTCATAAAAATAATTGCCGTAACCAGCGAGCGCATCATAGAAATAGGCATAATCCGAATAGTCGGACTGGGTTTCTGTTTTGCGTTTCAGATGGCCACCGGCCAGCGTCACATCCCAAGTTCCGATTTTGCCCTCGATAGTCAACGCGGCCTGAATCCATTTATCCCTGCTGCCTTCAGGGTTATATTGGACGGTTTGCAATTCACCCTTGGTCTGGCCTGAGCGTTCCTGCGAAAAGCTGCCATCGGCTTTCTGGATTTGGCCCATCAGAGTCGGACGTACTGTCCAGTTATCATCGAGGTCGATACCAAGCGCCAGACGTGCGCCATAGGTTTCAACGTCGTTGTAATTCTCTTCGACCAACGCCGCGTTGCTCTGCGTAATGCCGGACGAAGCATAAGTCCGGCTGCCAGCTATGTTATCGATATACCCGCCATCCTTGCGGTACCAACCGACCAGACGCGCCGCTGCGTTATCGCTGATCCGTGCATTGACGAAACCTTCGAAAACCGTGCCGAAATCGCCGTGCGCAGTATTATTAACCTCGACCCCGCCCGAACCGTAAGTTCCGCTGGTGTCGGGCGCGTTGGTGATCAGCCGGATTGTCCCTGCCATCGAACTTGCGCCGTAAAGCGTGCCCTGCGGTCCGGCGAGCGCCTCAACCCGTGCCAGATCGTAAGCGTGCAGATCGAGCGCACCTTGAATCGTGGTGATTGGCAGTTCATCGAGGTAGGTGCCGACGGTCGGCAACGATGCAGAGTGGTTGGCGTTCTCGCCCGAAGCAACGCCGCGGAAATAGACTTGGGCGAAACCGGGGCCGCCCTGCTGGATCGTGACCGATGGCAGGAACTTAATAACGTCGGAAAATTCTTTGACCTGCAACTGGTCAAGCTTTTCGGTGCCGATTGCAGTAATCGCGATTGGCACATCCTGCAAATTCTGTTCGCGCTTTTGCGCCGTGACGACAATGACATCGCCTTCTTCTTCAGCAACGGCGTCCTGCGCCATTGCGGGCACCGACAGGCACAACGCTGTCGAAGCAAAAAGTGCGGATACAGCAACTCTGTTAGTGAAATGACGCATAAAGCAAACCTCCCATGTTTACGCTTTTGCCGATAGACCCAGTTCGTTGACCCGATGCAATATGTTTTCGGTTAACAACGGGATCGAGCGCGTTAATGACTGCTTACTGTGGCTAATACGCAACTATAATGTTCTGCTTAGCTCTTCCATAAATCAGCTAACGCGTCCTTCAACGGTCCAAGATGTGCCTCATAAGGCTTCCATTGGTCAACGCCGTCGCGGTTGATGGGGCGACGGACCTGTTCACTCGAGGCAGTCCGAACAGCGCGCTTGTTCTGGTGGAAATCAAGACAGGCTTTCTCGAACGGCAAGTCGAGATAATCGAACAGTGCCCTGATTTCGGCTTCCGGGTCGTCGAGCATCGCTTCGTGAATGACACGGTGGACCTGGCAAGGCAGCACGTGGTCATAATGCGCCATCGCTCGCACATATTCGGCATAATACTCGCCCATATGCGCCAAATCGTAGCTGAACGCCTGTCCTTTTGCGAAATGCTGGCGAAAGTTGGAGAAGCAGCAATCGAGCGGATGCCGCCGTGCATCAATGATTTTGGCGTTTGGCAGGATCAGGTGAATCAGCCCAGTATAGACCCAGTTGTTGGGCAATTTGTCGATGAAGAAAGGCTTGCTGGTCTTGCGCTGAATTCTAGTGCGTTCGATGAACTCGGCACCGAGTTCAGCCAAGCGTTTGGGGGACATAACGGAAACCGCCTCGACCCAGCCGGCAGGTCCACCACCGAAATCGCGGCCTTCGCGCATTGCAATCGCGGGAATGTCGGGAAGCTCCATCGTGCCTTCGATCATCGAATGGCTGGCAAGGATTTGTTCGATCAATGTAGAGCCAGCGCGCGGCATTCCGAGGATGAAAATAGGATCAGGCGCGAGGTGGCCCTGTCCTGTATGGCTAGCGACAAAATCGGGCGTGAAGCGAGCGATGATCTTGTCGACATGAGCGGTGACATCCGCAGGGTCATGTTCCAGTTCGGCACTGCGAAAGCTGTTGCCCTTCGCGTAATGCGCGAACGCAGTTTCAAAATCGCCACGCTCCTCGGTTGCCTTGCCCAGTGCAAAGTGCAGATGAAAGCGGTCTTCATGGGCGAGATTCGGGGTCGCCAGCGCTTTTTTCATCGCGGCAACATCGCGGTCGTCGAAGCGAACGGTTTTCAGATTGGCAAGGCTCCAATATACTTCGCCCAAGGTCGGCTCGACAAGAAGTGCCTGGCGATACGCGGCGACGCATTCGTTCTGGTCGCCGACGGTCTTAAGCATATGGCCGTAGCTCATCCAGAGCTTGGCATGGTCGGGGAACCGAGATGTGAGTTGTTTGTAAAGCCCGACCGCCTCGTCATATCCGCCGATCCGGCCCAAAGCGGCCGCCTTTAGGCTTTCCTGCGCGGGATTATCGCCATCGCCAGCCAACACGGCGTCGAGTTCGATTACCGCGTCGGCAAAGCGGTTTTGCTTGTACAGCACCGTTGCAAGATTGGCACGCGCTGCACCGAACGAAGGCGCGAGCTCGAGCGCTCGCCGAAGCAAAGCCTCGCTATCCTTCAACCGCCCGACGCGTGCTGCGAGTTCAGCCATCAACCGGATCGCGGCAACATCGGTCGGTTGTGCCTTGAGATGAGCGCGTAGCAGTGGCTCGGCGTCGGGCAAACGGTCCTCGGCCAGCGCGAGCGCCGCGGCCATCAGCTGCGCGTTGCGAAGCCCGGATTCAATGGATGCTTTGGCGAGGTCTGTAGTCATGACTTTTGCATCTCACGCAAATCTGCGGGGACGTCAATGTCGCGTAGTTCGGAAGCGGGGGCCGCAATAAGCTTTGCATCGCCGAGCAGTGCTCGCGCGCCGGTATCACCAGATGTCGCGAGCAGCATCGGCCACACATCGCGCGGAAACAACGCAGGCGGCGTCGGACCGTCGCCAAAGGTTGACGCGATGATCCCTGCCCCTGCGGCCAACAGCTTTTCAATATGCCCGGTGGTGACGAACGGCATATCGGCGAGCAACACGAGTATAGCTCCGGCATCGGTCGCCTCAGCCGCCTCGACCGCCAGATGCAACGAGTGCGCCTGGCCGAATTCAGGTTTGTCGTTGACTATGATCTGAAACCCAGACGCCGAAAAATGCTGCGCCAATGCTGCGCTTTTGCTGCACACAGCGAACCGCCAGCTGAAGGGCATTTCAACAAGCGTTCGAGCGATGCGTGAGCCCATTGGGCGACCGTCCAGATCGGCCATCAGCTTGTCCGACCCGAACCGCCGCCCCTGCCCCGCCGCGAGCACCGCGACCGCGATGTCAGCGTAGGCCGGCATTGAATGCCCTGATCATTCCGCCCGCAATCGACAGCGCGATTTCGGGCGCGCTGATCGCGTTGATCGCAACCCCCGCTGGTCCCTCGATCCGCGCGAGGCGGTCAGCGGACACTCCTGCCGCCGCCAACCGTGATAGCCGCGCGGCATGGCTCGCCTTTGAACCAAGCGCAGCGACATAAGCGGCCGGGCTGGCAAGCGCCGCGATCAACGCCGGATCGTCGATCTTCGGATCATGGCTCAGTGTGACTACCGCACTCCGGCTGTCGGGCCCGAAAGCTGCCACTGCATCGTCGGGCCAGCGATCATCGAGGGTCACGCACGGGAAGCGCTCTTTCGTCAAAAACCGCCCACGCGGGTCGCACAGGGTGATTTCAAATCCTTGTGAACTGGTAATCGCTGCCAACGATGCGGCAACTTCGACCGCTCCGATAATCAGCAGGCGGCGCGGTGGTGGGTAATGGTTGACGAACCCCGTTTCAACGAGTGAACTCAAGCCGGTTTCGAGATCGGTGGCAATGCTCAACGTCTGGCCAGCGGCCCGCGCGTCGATAATCTCCCCGAACAGCTTAGCCGGAAACCCGGCATCGGAAACTGGCTGCACCAGCACGACGATATCGCCACCGCACGGCAACCCGACCTCCCAAGCCTCACCATCGGCAACACCATACCGCCGCAGAACGGCGGGTGCGCCCGCGATCACCTCGGCCGCCACATGAAGCACATCACCCTCGACACAGCCGCCCGATACCGAGCCAACGAAGCGCCCGTCCTCATGCACCAGCATATGCGTGCCGACCGGACAAGGCGCCGACCGCCAAGTCTCGATCACCGTCGCCAGCGCCATCGGCGCGCCAGCCCACTCGCACGCGCTGGCGAGGATACGGTCGTGATTGGCGCTGCCGGTTTTCATCGCGTAGGCGCTAGCAAAGACGCAAACGGGTTGCTATATGAAACGTAATTGAGAGGGAACAGCATGGCCATCGAAACCACCGTCAACGGCAAATCCGTGTCGATAACCGCCGAGCCGGACACGCCGCTTTTGTGGGCAATCCGCGAGGAGCTTGGCCTGACCGGCACCAAATTCGGCTGCGGCGTCGCTGCTTGTGGCGCGTGCACAGTTCATGTGAACGGCGAAGTGGCGCGCTCGTGCAGTCTTCCGGTCAGCGAGGTCGCTGGCAAATCGGTGACAACGATCGAAGGCCTGAAATCCGCCAACGGCACCCTGCACAAGGTCCAGCAAGCATGGATCGACGCCCAAGTTCCACAATGCGGTTATTGCCAGTCGGGGCAGATTATGGCTGCGGTGGCGCTCATCCAGAAAACCGGCAAGCCATCGAACGACCAGATCGACGAGGCGATGACCAATATCTGCCGGTGCGGTACCTATCCTCGCATTCGCAAGGCGATTATCGCTGCTACCGGCCAAGCCGCTAGCAATGCGTCCGCACTCGAAGGAGCCGCGTGATGGCCGATAACCCAACACTCGAAATGGAACCCGCCACCCCCGTCAAGCGCAAGGGCGTCAAACGGCGTATGTTCCTCATTGGCGGTGTCGCGGTCGTTGGTGCCGGTCTGTTCGGCATCTCGGTGGCCGATAGCAACGCCGCCAAGGATGCAGTAGGGCTGACCACTGGCAAGGGCGAAGCTTCGTTTGCGACCTGGCTCAAGATCGGCGAGGACGACACCGTCACCATCTACACCCCGCATACCGATATCGGTCAGGGGTCGAACACAGGCCTCGCACAAATGCTCGCCGAGGAACTGGATGCCGCGTGGGACAAAGTGAAGATCGTGTCAGCCCCGGCTGAATCGGCGTTTGCGAATGTCGGGCTCGGACGTGGTTTTCTGGCAGACATGACTGGCCAACCCGCGATTATCGAAGGCATTCCGACGTCGTTCCTGTCGCTGATCGCCCGGTCAATGAACCTGCAAATTACCGGCGGATCGTCGGCTTTGCGCTTTACCGGTCAGAAAACGATGCAGCTTGTCGGCGCGGCAACGCGGCTCGCGCTGATCGAGACCGCGGCCAAGCGGCTGAAAGTGCCAGCGTCCGAACTGACGACGCAGGAAAGCCGCGTGATCCACGCCAATAGCAACAAATCGCTCCGCTACGGCGAACTTGCGACCGAGGCGGCTACGCTCTCGCTCGACAATGACCCCAAGCTAAAGGATCGCAAACAATACCGCCTGATGGGGCAATCGATGCAGCGGCTCGACATTCCGGCAAAGGTCGATGGCACCGCGCAATACGGCATCGACTTCACCGTCCCCGACATGCGCGTGGCGACAATTATGGCGGCACCGGCACGCGGCGGCAAGCTGACCTCGGTCGATGCCGCGCCAGCAATGGCGGTGAAGGGCGTCGAAAAGGTCATCAAGCTTGATGACGCGGTGGCAGTTTTGGCCAGTGGCTATTGGCCCGCCATTTCCGGCCTCCGCGCGCTTGCTCCGCAATTTAGCGACGGCGGCAATGGCGGAATTTCAACGGCGTCGATCTTCAAAGCCTATGACGATTTGATTGCCAGAGGGGAACCTGCTGGCGAGAGCGGCGAAGGCGACGTTAAAGTTGCGCTTGGAAAGGCGCCGGTCGAGGCAAAATATCAGGTGCCCTACCTCCACCACGCGATGATGGAGCCATTCGCGCTCACCGCTCACCACAAGGATGGCAAGCTGAACATCTGGGGCGGGATGCAGGATCCGCTGGCGTCGAAGATGATGGCGGCCGAGGTGTCGGGTCTGGACGCCGACTCGGTTACCTTCCATCCCATGCTGATCGGCGGTAGTTTCGGGCGGCGGCTTCCGATGTATATGGAAGTCATTCAACAAGTCACCAAATTGGCGATGCAATTGCCATATCCGGTCAAGCTGATCTGGAGCCGTGAGGAGGAAATTGCGCAAGGCGCATACCGTCCGCAGAGTGCCGCGTTGCTAAAAGGCACCGTGAACAAGAATGGCCGCATTGCCGCATATCTTAATGACTATGCACAGACAGAAAGTGCTGAGGCCGAAACCACGTTCATCTACAACCTGCCCGTTGTTGCGCGGCGGCATTACGAGCATCCTTCGAACCAGATCACGGGCGCGTGGCGCTCGGTCAATTCGACCCAGCAGGGCTTTTATAACGAGAGCTTTATGGACGAGCTGGCGCATTCGGCTGGTATCAATCCGGTCGAATTTCGCCGCAACCATCTGAAGGCTGGTTCGCGGCATTTAGCTGTTCTGGACACAGTGGCGCAGCGAAGCGGGTGGGGTACGCCTTTACCCGAAGGCGTCGGACGCGGCGTTGCCATTGTCGAGAGTTTCAAAACCATCGTCGCTCATGTCATTGAGGCGTCGGTAAAAGAAGACGGCACGCAAAAGGTCCACAAGATATTCACCGTTGTCGATTGCGGGATGACGGTTAACCCGAATGCAGCGATGGCTCAGATCGAAGGCGGCACAATCATGGGGTTGTCGTCGGCGATGGGCGAGGCAATCACGCTCGACAAAGGCGCGGTGCAGCAGACCAATTTCACCGACTATCCCATTGCAAAAATGGCTGACACCCCGCCCGAGCATGACATTCACTTCATCGACAGCGGCGCGCCGATGGGCGGCATCGGCGAACCCGGCGTCCCGCCAGCGGCTCCGGCACTGACCAATGCCTTGTTTGCAGCGACCGGCAAGCGGATCAGGACGCTGCCGATATTGACGCAGGCGAAGGTCTAATTTGCCGCAAGCAAAGCTGCTGGCCCGGACCGATAATCTGGACGCTGCCGAAACACTCGCGCGGGCGTTCCAGAACGAGAGCGGGTGGAGCTATGTCATCCCCGACCCCAAGCAACGCGCGCAACGGCTGGTCGGCGCGTTCCATTTGTTCCTGCGCGACGAGCACCGCAAAGGCGCGGTCTTTGGCACTGACGGGTTTGAGGCGGTCACTTTATGGCGCGGGCCTGGCCAAGCGCATGATAGCATTTGGGACACCGCGCGGCTGATCATGCCATTCGTCCAGACGCTTCGTTATTCAATCTTCCGCGGGCTTGAGGTCGCCGGCTTGATCGAAAAACATCTGCCTAGAGAACCGTTCTGGTATCTGCATTACGCCGGATGCGACCCTTCGTTTCAAGGCCAAGGCTTCGGCGGCGCCGCTATCCGCGCAGGGCTGGAGCGCGCAGACCAAGACGGATTACCAGCGTATCTCGAAACCGCAGACGAGCACAATGTGCCACTTTATCAGAACTTCGGATTTCAGGTGAAGCATAGCTGGCATGTCCCCGAAGGCCCGCAATTCTGGGGAATGCAGCGGCCGGGGAAAACGCGGCACTAGGTAGCTAGGGGACCTCATTGTTCTGAAACGAAGATGGGATAACACGCCGAGTGTGAACCTTCCGCCGCACCGGATAGGGACAAGCCAAGCTGTAAGCGTCATGGCGTTTCCAAGCATCGAACTTCTCTGCGCAATCTTTCCCATTGCACACTGGCCACCCGCCCGCTGGAACAAGCCACACCCTCCAGATGTTGTTAGCAATATCGCATAAGGAGGAATTCATGGTCGACACCGCTGCCCAACTGACAACTTTGACCAGATTGGGCTTTGCGGCCCGTGGGCTGATCTATCTTGTTATCGCATACCTGATCCTGTCCACCGGGCGCGCTGAAGATCCGCAGGGAGCGCTCGAATATCTGGGCCAAGGTGGCGGCCGCATTTTGCTGATCATCATGACGCTTGGCTTGCTGGCTTACGGTCTCTGGCGGCTGGCCGACGCGGCATTCAATATCGAACGACACGAAGACGGCAAATCAGGGCTCACCGAGCGGCTGGGCGCTGCTGGTAGCGGCATAGTCCATCTGTTGCTCGCGTGGCAGGCGATCAAGATTATTCAGGGTACCGGCAATTCGGGCGGAGACGGCACTCAGGAAAGCGCTCAATCGGTGCTGCAGTTGCCTGGTGGCAGCGTGATGCTCCTAGCTGGTGGCGCAGTGTTGCTCGGTGTGGGGCTGTTTCAGCTTCTTAAAGCTGCAAAGGGCAGCTTTCTCAAGCATTTGGAACCAGCGATAGCCGCGCAACCTTGGGCAAAGTGGAGCGGTCGATTTGGATATGCGGCACGCGGGCTGGTATTTATTATCACTGGCTTCTTCCTTGTCAGCGCGGGTTTAACCGAAGAGGCGAGCGAGGCCGGAGATATGTCGGCGGCCTTAGCTTGGCTTACCAATCCTTGGGATACGATCGTTGCCCTGGGTTTCTTTGCATTCGGATTGTTCAGTCTTATTGAAGCCAGATATCGTATATTACACCAGGTTCCTGTCCAAAACATCGGCCAGCGAGTAAAATCCAAATTTTCGTAACGAAGTTTTCGCCCGATGATTTAGGATAATTAAGCGTAAAAAAAGAGCCCGGTCAGTCGAACTGCCGGGCTCTTTTTGTTAGTGAGCTTTGCTTACTTGGTCTGGGTTAACCGTTGGCGAGCAACCTGCTGAGCCAGCGCCGCTGAACCGCTTGTCGCATTGCAAGCAGCATCACCGGCTTTACGTTGAGCCGCAAGTAGCGCAACAGTCGTTCCACACACATTTGCAGCTACGCTAATTGGCACCTGTGCTGTGATTGGAACGTTCAGATTGTTAAGCGCCGCAATCTGCGTGTCATTCAGGAAGTCGTTCAAAATCGTCACATCCTGAACAGTGACATTGACCAGTCCCTGCGAGTTTCCAACTTGGGCAATTGAGGGAGTAGCTACTGCCGTGGCTGCCAACATGGTGGCAAAAACAAACTTACGCATCTTTATTCTCCTAGTATATTGGACCAATTTTTTCGGTCCGGTGCGACCCGATCATGGGACCGCAACACAACTATCGCAGTTTAAAAACGGCCATTAACCGCTGTTCACCTAGGTTAAATTGCCCCGCGGTTGCGACGAGCTAATGTAAAAACGCGCCTTGCCCTTTAAGAATTTCCAACCTAGATGCCCGCCCACGCAACGGGTCTTTGTGAAAGCAAGGATAATAGGGAATGTGGTGCGGCTTTGGGATAATCCTCAAGCTTAATCCACAACTGCTCCCGCAACTGTAACCGGCGAGTTCGCGCCCCATATGCCACTGGAGAAATCCGGGAAGGCGGGACGCACCTGAACGTTGACCCGGAAGTCAGGAGACCTGCCCGCCTGCGGTCGTTTTTCTACACGGGCGGGATGCACCGGGTGGACGGAGTTGGGCGGGGCGGTGCTTTGGGCAGCGCTGTGACTGACCTTCGCATGACGGCGAATTTGAACCGTTATGTGAAGGAGTATTTTGTGAACTATCTTAAATTTGCCGGTGCGGCATTGGCGATTTTGCCAGCGACGGCCTTTGCTCAAGATGCCGAAGACGACATCGTTGTTACCGCCAGCGGTTTTGAACAGCCTCGTTCTGAAACCGGACAGGCCATCACCGTCATCGACAGTGACCGGCTGGAGGAATTGCAAGCGGTGTCGATTGCCGATGCCCTTCGGCTGTTGCCCTCGGTTGCGGTTGCCCAGCGCGGGCCCGTCGGCAGCCAGACCAGCGTCTTCATTCGCGGCGGCAACAGTTCGCAGACGTTGGTGCTGGTTGACGGTGTCCGGATCAACGACCTGACAGCACCCAACGGCGCATTCGATTTTGGCGCACTGCTGACCGGCAATATCGGGCGTGTCGAAGTATTACGCGGGCCAAACTCGGTCATCTGGGGCAGTCAGGCAATCGGCGGGGTCATTAACGTCCAGTCGATTGCGCCGACTGAAGGCTTAACGGTCAACGCGGGCGCTGAATATGGCTATGCCGATAGCGTGAAAGCCAGCGCCAACCTGTCGGGCACAAGCGGCATATTCGAAGGCAGCGTCGGCGGGGCTTATTACCACAGCGACGGCATTTCGGCATTGTCGGGAGGGACCGAGAAAGACGGCTTTGAAAATGCCGCCGCCAATGGCCGGTTGAAGATCAATCTATCGGACGCCTTCAGCCTCGATTTTCGTGGCTATTATAACCGCAGCATGATCGAATTTGACTCGGCCTTTGGCGTGGGCGCTAACGCCCTACCGGTGTCGCGTAACCAGCAATTCGTCGGCTACGTCGGCGCGAATCTCGATCTGCTGGATGGCCGCTGGCAAAATCGGGTAGCCTACACCCGCACTGACATCAGCCGCGTTGGCACCGATCTGGTCGTGTTCAGCTTCAACAATTTCGATGTCAAAGGCACGGTTGACCGAGTGGAATATCACAGCGCATTCGATGTGGCGGAAGCGGTGACTTTGGTTTTTGGTGCGGAGCATGAGCGGACGTTCGCGAGCACTTCGTTCGAAGGCGCGCCCGCCGATGTCGCGCGCAACAAGGTAACCAGCGGTTTTGCCCAGTTGATCCTGCGTCCGGTTATAGGGCTAACGCTGACCGGCGGCGTGCGGCATGATGATTACAGCGATTATGGCGGCCAGACGACGCTGGGTGGCAACATTGCCTATACCCCGAACAACGGTCGGACGGTGTTGCGCGCGACCTACGGCGAAGGTTTTCGTGCACCTACTCTCGTCGAGGGGCAGCCGCCCTTCGGCAACCCCAACCTTCGCCCCGAGACCGCCCGCAATTTCGATCTGGGTGTCGAGCACGCATTTCTGGACGACAAAGCCCGCGTGTTTGCGACTTACTTCACCCGGCGAAGCACCGATCTGATTGCGTTTTCCTTTACCAGCTTTCAGTCGGAGAATATCGAGCAGGTAAAGACGCAAGGGTTTGAGGCTGGCTTTACGCTGAACCCGACCAACCAGCTCGATATTCGCGCGAGCTATTCGCTGGTCGATGCGATCAATCGGTCGGCAGGAGCAAATTTTGGCAACCGGCTGGCGCTTCGGCCGCAGCACAGCGCGAATATGACCGTCGACTGGCAAACGCCGTTCGGCGCGGCGCTCGGCGCGACCGTGCTAATGGTTGGCGACAGCTTCGACGACGCATCGAACAGCGTTAGACTCGATGGCTATATGCTCTTCGCTCTGCGCGCATCGCTACCGGTAACCGATGCGCTTGAGGTTTACGCCCGCGTCGATAATCTGCTCGATGAGGAGTATGTTACCGTCGCTCGCTACAACACTTTTGGCCGCAACGCGCATGTTGGGGTCAGGGCCAAGTTTTGATAAATTGCCTTTGCAAACGAACACCGATAGACGTGAAAGGATGACCTTTATGACATCACCAAAATCGAATGCTGGACAAGCCGTCTGGCCGGTCTCGCTCGGGCTAAGCACCGTGATCGGCAGCCTGCTGCTCGCCTGCGTGTTTCCGTTTGCAAGTTTCGCGGCGCTGGCCGCATTGACCATGACTCCGCGTCGTGGCCTCATGCTAGTGACGGCGGCCTGGGCGCTCAATCAGGCAACCGGATTTTTCCTGATGTCGTTTCCGTGGGACGCGCAGGCTGTGGGTCACGGCATTGCGATATTGGCGGCAACGCTGGCGGCGACTATGATAGCGCGGCTTGTGGTCGATAATATGCGTGGAGCCGTGGCATTGCGCGCGGGGGCGGCCCTATTGGCAGCTTTTGTCGTGCACCAGATTTTGCTGCGCGCTTATGCCAGCATTGGCGGAGGCTCCGAAAACTTCTCGGCAGAAATCATCACTGGCGTCGCGGTCAATGATGCCATCTGGTTTACCGGGCTGATGCTGCTTCGTGCCGTAATCGCACGGTTGACCGGCGAAAGGGCATTGCCAGCAACAGCTTGACGACTCGCTGCGGCGGGGAGAGAAGGACCGCCGTCCCTCCCCCGCTACAGGATCGTTCAATGAACCGTGCTCTCATACTCGCAGCTCTGCTTCTATCCGGCTGCGCGACCACCCAACCAACTACCCCAGCCTCCGTCGCGCCGCCAAGCGCTCAAGAAGCGCTCCGGTCTTATTACGCGACGTTGGGGGCAAAGCTGCCCACCGCACCCGCCAATCCGGCACTTGCCGCCGACACGGTAATTACGCGCTTCGCTTTCGGCAGTTGCGTGAACGAAAATCGCGAGATGAAATTCTGGGACGTAATCGCCGCGCAAAAGCCTCAGGCGTTTCTGCTGATCGGCGACAATGTCTATGGCGACACGCGCGCAACTAGCGGTGCGGATATCCCGACGCTGACCGCGAGCTACAAGAAGTTGAATGCGCGCGTCGAATTTAACCGGTTCCGCCGCAGCGTGCCGATGATGACGACATGGGACGACCATGATTTCGGGGCAAACGATGCAGGTGGCACCTTTGCGTTTAGGGAATATGCGGAGAAGGTGTACGAAACCTACTGGGGATCGTCGGACGAAGTGAAATCACGTCCCGGTGTTTACGAAAGCCGCATCGTAGGGCCAGAGGGCAAACGCGTTCAATTCATCATTCTCGACGGGCGTTTTTTTCGTTCGGACCTGACAAGCATGCCGTACCGCGATCCAGGCCCGTCGCTTGGCTGGTATATTCCAAACACCGACGACAGGGCAACGATGTTGGGCGGTGCACAGTGGCGGTGGCTGGCGGACGAATTGTCAAAGCCAGCCGAGCTTCGCTTTATCATTTCGTCAACGCAGGTGATAACCGATGCACATAATTTCGAAGGTTGGACCAATTTTCCCAAAGAGCGCGACCGGCTTTATGCAATGCTGGCCGAAAAGCGAGTGAGCAATGCGATCTTCCTGACCGGCGACCGGCATTCGGGTGGGTTTTACAAAGCCAACGTTTCGGGCGTTTCCAAGCCGGTGTGGGATTTCACCTCAAGCTCTCTTAACTTCGCCTTTGGCAAGGGTGACGGAGGCGACCGCGAGCCTGATCCGCGTCGCACCGGCGGTTTTTGGGGCATTCCCAACTTTGGCCAGATCGACATCGACTGGGCAGCGAAAAAAGTGACAATAAGCCTTCGCAAAGACGATGGCAGCGTGATCGAAACGCAGGAGGTCAGTGCGATCGATTGATTGCCGAGTAATCCACTGCTGCCACTCGATCCATCACCGCATTGCGGATTGCGCGCGCGGTTTCCAGCGGCAGCGCCATCATTTCAAGCGTGCCTCCTGCGATGCCAAATTTTAGCGAGGCCAGCCCTTGCCGCCGCGATATCGGACCTTGCGCGATTTCGACGGTCTGCACCTTCACTTGCGACGCGATCTCGAGACGTTGGTGCCACCAACCGTGCCGGATATAGAGTTGCGTGTCGTCCAAAGCATCGCGATAATTCCTCCGCTCGAACCAGAGCAGAAACGCCAACGGCACCAGCAGCCAGTAAATGTTAGCGGTCTGCGCAATCGTCGCTTCGGTAAAAACAGCGAGCGAGATAACCGGTCCGCACAATATGAGCGCGGCGAAAAAGAATCTCGGCAGCCACCACCGACCAGAACCCTTACGAAAAGTGACATCCGCATTCGGCGCTTCGAGAGCAGCCGCCGCAACAATCGGCCAGATTTCGCCAAGCGTCGCGAAGGGAGCCGCTACAAAGTTGGATTCATCCTTGCTATCCTGCGCCAGACTCACAAACTTCAGGCTATGCCACCCGCGTCGTTTTCGGATCGGGCCGGTCTGGATCACTGCTGCCTGCACGCGGTGTGCGGGCATAACGGTATCGGTCAACGTTAGAAGCCCGCGCCGCCGCCGGAAACCCTTTTCGGTGCGGTCGAGACGGAAACCATGTTCGCGCAAAGTGGTGCGGATGACGCCCGAAGCGAAGCCGACGATCAATAGACCAACGAGCGCAATGACCCCCAAGACGATCCTTGCCGTCATCTCGATATCGCTGATCCGGTCGATGGTGATGCCACGATCTTCGGCGATGCCGATCCATTCGCGGATATCCCAGAAATCGAACGGCAGAAACGCATCAAATTGCTGCGCAACACCACCAAGGACCGCAAAAATCACTAGCGAGAACGAGTACAGCCCGAATATGAATACCCGTTTGCTGTCCATCGTGAATATCGGTGGGCTATCGACCGCTTCCGCCAAATCGTCGAGGGTCGCGTCCACAACGCCGCTTTTACGTGCGCGCACCAGTTCGCGCAGATTCTCGGCATCGGCGAGAATGACATAGCTCAATTTGGCATCTTCGCCCTTGCCGCCGCCAGTTTCGAACTTGACCTCGCCCAGTCCCATCATTCGTGCCAGCGGCTTTTGCTCGATGCTGACATCCTGAATTCGCTCATAGGGGATCGATCGTGCGGTGCGGTTCAATAACCCGCTCTCGATCCGGATGTCATGCTCACCGATATGATAGCGAAATCTTGTCCATGCCAGCCAGCGGAGGAACAGACTAGCGAACAGAACGATGACTATGATGACCGGGATCAGCACGGGATTGCTCGACGACCGAACCCCGAAAACAGCCGCGACAATTGGGAAAACGAGTTGCGGCAAGCCGGTAACGAACCCTACAATCAGGCCCGAAATATGCAGGCGGTGACCTTCGTCGGTGTTAATTCGTTCGCTCCCCTCCCCGTTCGTGTCGAGCGAAGACGAGACACCGTGAAGGAGCGCACCACTGATAGGTGTCTCGACGATGCTCGACACGAACGGGTCTTGAGGTTGGGAGTTAGTCAAAGCACATCCTGCCGGATCGCGGCACGAATGGTCTCTCGCATTGCCAACGCATCGGCATGGAGCAGCCCCGGCAGCGCCACTGTACTGTTATGGTTACCCGCAGTATGCACCGTCAGCGTGGCTAAACCATAACGCCGGTCAATCGGCCCCTGATCGACATCGATATGCTGGATTCGCCCGAACGGCACGACGGTGTCGCGGTAGAACATATAACCGCGAACGATACGGAGGCGGTCGCTGCCCATGTCATATCCCCAACGGCGATATTTGCGTTTGGGGACGGCGAAGGCCACCAAACCGTAAAGAATGAGTGCCGGGACGATGAACGAACCGGGCGGCACCAGTTGCGAAGCTTCCAAAACACCTGCACCGATAAGCAAAGGCAATAACCCAAGCGCCGACGAAATCCGCGTCGTGGTCACATAAGCTGGGTTTAGTGGGGTTAATTCCGGCGCGGTATCGTCTGTCATGCGTGCGATATGCGCGGGCTGTGTTGCATATGCAAGACGGTTTAGCGCGCCAAAGCGGCGTTGGCCTCATCCACCAGCTTGGCGATTATATCCACCACGGGTCGCTCGACATGCACCATCCCGACCGACTGCCCTGCCATCACCGTGCCATATTCGACATCGCCGTCGATGACGGCTCGACGGAGCGCGCCGGCCCAATATTTCTCGATCTCGAGCTGTGCCTCTTCCATGTCAATTTCGCCCGCATTGAGCCGCTCTGCAACCTCAATCTGTTTAGCGGTAAACGCTTCGGTTCCTTTGTTTTTCAGCGCACGCACCGGGATGACGGGCAGACGCGGGTCAATCTGAACACTTGCCACCGCGTCACGCGCATTGGCGCGCAGGAAGGCCGCCTTGAAGTTAGGGTGCGCAATGCTTTCATGCGCGCAGACAAAGCGCGTGCCGAGCTGAACCCCTGCCGCGCCCATTTCGAGATAGCTCGCCACCGCACCGCCACGCGCAATGCCGCCAGCTACAAAAATCGGGATTTGTTCGCCCAACTCTGGCAAAATTTCCTGCGCCAGCACCGAGGTCGCCACCGGACCGATATGTCCGCCCGCCTCGCTACCTTCGATAATCAGCGCATCGACATTCGAACGATAAAACTTTTTGGCCAGTGTCAGCGCAGGCGCAAAGCAGATTACCTTCGCGCCAAAACCCTTGATTGCCTCGATGCTCCCCTTTGGCGGCAGGCCACCGGCAATGACGACATGGCTGACATTATACTTCGCACACACCGCGATCAAATCCATGATCTGCGGGTGCATGGTGATCAGGTTTACACCAAAAGGTTTGGAGGTTAGCTTTTTGGTCTCCGCAATCTCCGCATCGAGCAACTCGGGCGTCATCGCCCCGCAAGCAATCACCCCAAACCCGCCAGCGTTGGAGATTGCGGACACAAGGTTACGCTCAGACACCCAAGACATCGCCCCGCACATAATCGCGACATCGCAGCCGAGAAAGTCAGTGCCGCGTCGCATGAGGTGGGCGAGTTTTGTCACTCGGCGTCGAGGCCATACGCTGTGTGCAACACGCGTACGGCAAGCTCGGTTTCATCTTCGTCAATCAACACAGATACCTTGATCTCGCTTGTCGAAATCGCCTGAATGTTGATCTTGCGGTCCGCCAAGGAACTGAACATCGTCGAGGCCACGCCTGCATGGCTTTTCATGCCGACGCCGACGACGGAAATCTTCGTGACCTTGGTGTCGGGGATCAGGCGGTTATAGCCAATCGCGTCGCGCTGGTTTTCCAATATGTCGGTGCAGCGCGCGAGGTCGGCTTGCGGGCAGGTGAAGGTCACATCGGTCTCGCCCTTGTCGCGGCCGACATTCTGGATGATCATGTCGACGTTGATGTTGGCATCGGCCAAGGGGGCGAAGATATGCGCCACCGCGCCTGGCCGATCGGGCACACGCGTCAGGGTGATTTTCGCCTCGTTCTTGTCGGCGGCGATGCCGGTGATCAGTTGGCGTTCCACTTGATACTTCTCCAGTTCTTCGTCGGTCACGATCATCGTGCCGGGGATGCTGTCGGCGTCAGGGGCATTTTCGTCGATGAAGGACGACAGCACCTGAACGCGCACGCCTTCCTTCATCGCCAGACCGACCGAGCGAGTTTGCAAAACTTTCGATCCGACCGAAGCCAGCTCGAGCATTTCCTCGTACGTCACGGCTTTTAGCTTGCGCGCGCGCGCAACGATGCGCGGGTCGGTGGTGTAGACGCCGTCGACATCGGTATAGATATCGCAGCGGTCGGCCTTGACTGCGGCGGCCACCGCGACTGCTGACGTGTCCGAACCGCCCCGGCCCAATGTCGTGATGCGGTTGTCGTCGGTCAGGCCTTGAAAGCCCGGGATAACCGCGATGGTGCCTGCCTGCATCGAAGCTAGCATTTCGTCAGTATCAATCGCGCTGATCCGCGCCTTGGCATGGGCGCCGTCGGTGTGGATGGGCATTTGCCACCCAAGCCAGCTTCGCGCGTTGCAGCCCAAAGCTTGCAAGGTAATTGCCAGCAAACCCGCCGTTATCTGCTCACCCGCCGCGACGACTACGTCATATTCAGCGGGGTCATACAGCGCATTTGCTTCCCGGCAGAAACCCACGAGCCGGTCTGTGTCGCCCGCCATGGCAGACACCACAACAGCAACCTCGTCGCCGCGTTCCGCCTGACGCTTCACGAGCTGCGCGACACGGCGGATGCGTTCGGTCCCCGCCATCGACGTGCCGCCAAATTTCATGACAATTCTGGCCATGTGCCCCACATTATTGCTATGTTACAATCGGGCGTCCTGATAGGGACAGGATATGGCAAACGCAAGCACAGCAACGACTATAAATGCCGCAGAAGCCGCTCATTTCGGTGCGCTAGCGGCGGACTGGTGGGACCCCAAGGGCAGTTCAGCGATGCTGCACAAGCTTAATCCGGTCCGATTGGGCTTCATTCGTGCCGCCGTTGACGCGCATTTCGGCGGCGATCAGAGTGCTCGCTTTCCACTGGCTGGCAAAAGTGCGCTCGATGTTGGCTGCGGCGCTGGGTTGCTGTGCGAGCCGCTAGCAAGGATGGGCGCAGCGGTGACGGGGGTTGATGCGGCTCCGGAGAATATCGAGGCAGCGAAAGCACATGCGTTGCAGTCAGGTTTAACTATCAACTATTGCCCGGGGGAGATCGCAGAGCAGGGGTTGGGCCAGTTTGATGTTGTGACCTCGATGGAGGTTGTCGAGCATGTGAGCGACCCGGCAGCGTTCGTGGGCGAACTGGCGCGGCACTTAAAGCCCGATGGCTTGCTCTTGCTCTCGACCCCTAACCGCACAGCAGCATCGCGGGTTTTTCTCGTTGAAGCGGCGGAGCGGCTGGGGCAGGTTCCGCGTGGGACCCACAACTGGGACCAGTTTTTGACGCCTGAGGAGCTGACCGCGCTGTTGTCTGATGCAGGGCTGGAAGTGATCAATATGCAGGGAATTGCATTTTCGCCGCTCAAGGGGCTGCATTTGAGCGAGAATATGGCACTGAATTATATTTTGTCGACACGGTTTAAAACCTGACCCTTAAGCACCGACCACCGTCATGCTGAACTCGTTTCAGCATCTATCGTGCTCCACAAACCGGCGGTCTAGGTTGATAGATGGACCCTGAAACAAGTTCAGGGTGACGGACGGGAGATTGTTTGGCGACTAGCCCTCATTCATATCCCGCATCTCCATATTGATCGTCGGCCAAGTCGGTAAACCGCGTAATCTTGGCCTCGAATTTCATTCGCACCCGTCCGGTCGAGCCGTGCCTTTGTTTGGAGACGATGAGTTCTGCGACACCGTGGATTCGCTCCATTTTTTCGTTCCAGGCGGCAAATGTGGGCGCACCCTCATCGGGCTTTTTCATCAACTCATAATAATCTTCGCGGTAGACGAACCAGACCATGTCGGCGTCTTGCTCGATCGAGCCGGATTCGCGCAAATCGGACAGCATCGGCCGTTTGTCTTCGCGCTGTTCGACTGCGCGGCTTAGCTGCGAAAGTGCGATTACTGGTAGACTGAGCTCCTTGGCCAGCGTTTTTAGGCCACGGCTAATCTCGGAAATTTCGTTGACCCGGTTGTCGTTCGAGCCGCGCCCGCTCCCCTGCAAAAGCTGCAAATAATCGACAACGATCAATCCAATCCCGTGCCGCCGCTGCAAACGCCGGGCGCGTGTACGCAGTGCCGCAATAGTCAGCGCTGGCGTATCATCGATATAGAGCGGCAATTCCTGCAGTTCGCGGCTCGCGCGTGACAGCTCGCGGAAGTCGTCACGCGAAATCTTACCCATCCGGAGCAGTTCGGAGCTGATACCCGATTGTTCGGCCAAGATACGCGTCGCAAGCTGGTCGGCTGACATTTCGAGACTGAAAAACGCAACCTTCGCGCCCGCACCCTTGGATTCTTCAATACCGTCTTCGCGCTCCTGCACCCAACGCCTTGCCGCATTGAACGCGATATTCGTTGCCAGCGAAGTTTTGCCCATGCCGGGGCGTCCCGCCAAAATCACAAGGTCCGAGTTATGCAGCCCGCCGCATTTGGCATTGATACCACTAAGCCCTGTGGTTACGCCCGACAGGCTTCCGCCAGAGTTAAGCGCCTTCTCGACATTCTTGATCGCTTCGGTCGATGCTTGCAAAAAGCTTTTCATCGAACCGGTTTCGCCTTCGCCCTCGGCAACCTTGTACAACGCGCTTTCCGCGGCTTCGATCTGGCCTTTCGGATCGACACTCTCGCTGGTGTCGAGCGCGTTATCGACGAGTGTGCGTCCAACTGTCACCAACTCGCGTAGCAACGCCAGATCGTAAATCTGCTGGGCAAAATCGCGCGCGCCGATAAGGCCTGCACCATCCGCAGTCAGCTTCACCAGATAACCCGGCCCGCCAAGTTCGCGCATCGATTCGTCGGCTTCGAAAAACGGCTTCAGCGTCACCGGCGTCACCAACATATTGCGGTCAATCAGGCGAAGTATCTGCTCATAGACGCGCCCATGCAGCGGCTCGAAAAAATGGTCCGGCTGCAACTTGATCGAGACATCCTCGATAATCCGGTTGTCTATAAGGATCGCACCCAGAAAAGCGGCCTCAGCCTCGATATTGCGCGGCAGGCGCTGGGGTTCAACTTCGTTGGTTGTAGCTAGTCTAATCGGTTCGGCCATGGGTTCCTATCCTTTAGCATTAGGTCCCGCGCAAGCCTCGCGAAAAATAGAATGGGGGACAGCATTGTGGACAAACTATAATCGCAAGCTAACACAGCGACATGAGCGACCACCGCATCATCAAAGTCGAACTCGACGAGGCAACGATCCTGCGCCGCAATGCCGATATCGAGCAGGAACGGCGTGTGGCGATTTTCGATTTGATCGAGGATAATGTTTTTAAGCCGCTGCGCGATTTTGGCGATGGCTACGCTGGGCCGTATCATTTGAAGATTAGCGTCGAGGAAGGGCGGTTGATCCTCGATATCCGACGGAGCGATGACACCGCGTTCGAGGTACTGATACTCGGCCTCGGTCGTTTCCGCCGCATCGTCAAAGACTATTTCGCCATTTGCGACAGCTACTATCAAGCTATCCGCAAAGCGAGCGCAGCCGAGATCGAAACCATCGATATGGCGAGGCGCGGCGTTCATAACGAAGCGGCTGAATTGTTGAGGGAACGGCTTGAAGGCAAGATCGAAACCGATTTCGCGACGGCACGACGATTATTTACACTTATCTGTGTGCTGCATATCAAGGGTTGAAGCGAAACTCCGCTCCTCATTGACGGGGAACGGGTAAGTCGGCCCTCGACTCTCCGACACACCAACGGCAAGAGAGTGCCCGAATCGGAAGGGAGCATTTGGGTAGCATGGCTGGGGGACGAAGCCGATATTTCAGGCTAAGCGCGATTGCGCTCGCGGTTGTGCTTGGGGTCTATGCGATCTGGAGCACCGTCACCGGTTGGGCCCCGTCGCGCGACGAATATAGCGTTCAAGGAATTGTCGTGAGCGAAGCCAATGGCAAACCTAGCTGGCCGGAACTGGGGGCCACGGGCGTCGATTTCGCCTATATAACCGCCAGCGAAGGCGCGCGCAGCCGTGACGCGCAATTTGAAACGAATATTGATGGCGCACGGCAAGCGGGCATCCGTTACGGCGCGCTGCATCATTTCGATATTTGCCGTCTCGCGTCGGATCAGGCGACGTTATTTATCACGACAGTTCCGCGCAGTGAGCAGGCATTACCACCAGCCGTGCAACTCAATTTCTCTGAAACCTGCACCAGCCGACCGAACCGAGCGCTGATCCTTTCCGAACTGGCTACTTTTCTCAACCAGATCGAGGCGCATAGCGGCATGCCGGCAATCCTGCTACTCACCCCGGAATTCGAAAAGGAATATAAAGTGAGCAGTTCGATAGACCGCACCGTCTGGCTTGAGGGCAACTGGTTCCTGCCCGATTATTCAGCGCGACCATGGGTTATGTGGACCGCGAATTCTGCGCGGCATATTGACGGTATTGAAGGGCCAGTCCGCTGGGCAGTTGTGCGCAAATGAGCGCCGCTTTGGTAAAGGCTGCGATTGCTGCAGCAGGCAATGCTTACGCACCCTATTCGAATTTCCATGTCGGGGCGGCTTTGCTGCTCGAAGACGGCAGCATCGTTACCGGAGCCAATTTTGAAAACGCCAGCTACGGCGTGACGTTATGCGCCGAAACCGTTGCCATTGCGAAAGCGAATAGCGACGGGCAGCTGAGAGAAATTATTGCGATTGCCGTTGCAGGTGGCCCCGCCGGCAAAATTGCGGCTGGCGAGATAACGACTACCCCTTGCGGTCGCTGCCGTCAGATCATCAAAGAAGTCGCCGATCTGACCGGACGCGACCTGCCAGTTTACTGCGCTAAGGCAGACGGGTACGATACATACACATTGTCCGAATTGTTGCCGCACGGCTTTGGCCCGGCCAGCCTTAAATAGAGGAAACCCATGTCCATCCTTTCCGACATCTGGATCCGCGAACAGGCGCAAGCAACCGGCATGATCGAACCCTTTGTCGAGGCACAGCGTCGCGATGGTTGTATATCCTATGGACTGTCTTCTTATGGATACGATGCGCGTGTCGCCGACGAATTCAAGATTTTCACCAATGTTAACTCCTCGGTCGTCGATCCCAAAGACTTCGACCCCAACAGCTTTGTCGACCGGAAGACCGACGTCTGCATCATCCCGCCGAACAGCTTTGCGCTGGCTCGCACCGTCGAGTATTTTCGCGTCCCGCGCGATGTGCTGGTAATCTGCCTCGGTAAGAGCACCTATGCGCGGTGCGGCATCATCGTCAACGTGACTCCGCTCGAACCGGGCTGGGAGGGCCATGTGACGCTCGAGTTTTCCAACACTACGCCGTTGCCTGCTAAAATTTACGCCAATGAAGGTGCGTGCCAGTTTCTGTTTCTCAAAGGCGAACAACCCTGCGAAACCAGCTACGCCGACCGGGCAGGCAAATATATGGGCCAACGCGGCGTTACTTTGCCCAAGCTTTGAGCCAAAATGCAACGTTAATGGCTCGATTGCCTTGCTCGGCGGTTACGTCTAGCATCGGCTAGAGGAGAGTGGTCATGTTTTCAGGGTTATTTGCATTTGTCGGCCGCATTATGCTGTCGTTGATTTTCATCGTATCGGGCGCGTTGAAGCTTGGTGATCCGTCAGCGACCAGTAGCGCTCTCGCGAGCGTAGGTTTCCCGACGAGCCTTGCGTTGCCATCGATATTGTTTGAACTCGTCGGCGGAATAATGATCGCTCTGGGCATTTTTACACGGATCACATCGCTCGTTTTTGCGGCCTTTTGTTTGCTGACGGCATTGCTGTTCCACGGCGAAACCGCCGACCCGACGCAGGCGGCTATGGCGATGAAGAACATTGCAATCGCAGGCGGTTTCCTGTGCCTGTTCGCTTATGAAGGCAAATCGTGGAGCCTCGACCATTATCGCTCGCGGCGCAGGCGCGAAGCCGAGGCGCGGGTTGCCGCAACCAGCGACCATCCGGCGACCGGCGCGGGGTAATCTACCCTCGCTTTTGACATTCTCGCTTGCTCAGCCCATCAGATTGGGGAACAGAATCAAGGAGGATTTCAAATGCCGGAAGCGCGTGAATTCGATATCATAGTTTACGGAGCAACTGGCTACACCGGGCGCTTAGTTGCTGAATATCTGACGACCCGGGACGATGCACCAAAATGGGCGATGGCGGGGCGGAGCCTCGCAAAGCTGGAAGACGTACGAGACTTGATAGGTGCCGCCGCTGATACACCTTTAGTTGTCGCGGACGCGGCCGATCCGGCTTCGCTTGATGCGATTTGTAAGCGGGCCAAGGTCATCCTGACCACAGTCGGGCCGTATCAACTTTATGGCGACGAACTGGTCGCGGCATGTGTCGCCAATGGTACCGACTACACCGACCTATGTGGCGAACCCGCCTGGATGCGCACCCAAATCGACCAACATGACGCCGCTGCCAAGGCGTCAGGCGCGCGTATCTGCTTCTCCGCCGGGTTCGATTCAATTCCGTTCGATCTCGGCGTGCAGATGTTGCAAAAGCTTTGCGCTGAAAAATTCGGTGCGCCTGCCCCTCGTGTAAAAGGCCGCGTTCGCGCCATGAAGGGCACGTTCTCCGGCGGAACTGCGGCAAGTCTGAAAGCAACGATGGCGGCAGCGGCCAAGGACCCCGCAGTGATCGGCCACCTCGTCAACCCGTTTTCACTCGCTGGCGATTTTGCAGGCCCGCCGCAACCACCGGGAAACAAGCCTGAATATGACGAGAGCTTGAAAAGCTGGGCAACCAATTTCGTCATGGCGCCGATCAACACCAAGAATGTTCACCGGACCAATTTTTTATTGGGCCACAAATACGGCGCAGACTTCGTTTATGACGAAATGATGCTGACTGGCGACGGTGAACAAGGCGAGGCAATTGCCAAGCATGTCGCCTCTACGCCGATGATGGGCGGTGCTGACGATCCGAAACCGGGCGAAGGCCCCACGAAGGAAGAGCGCGAGACCGGCTTTTACGATGTCCTGTTTATCGCCGAATATCCTGACGGACGTACCGCACGGTTGTCGGTCAAGGGCGACAAGGACCCCGGCTATGGCTCGACGTCAAAGATGATTAGTGAAACCGCAATTGCCTTGTGCGAAATTGACGGCCCGGGCGGAGTTACTACGCCGGGTGCTGCTTTGGGCGAAGCGTTGGTCGAACGGTTGCAGGCGAACGCCGGGCTGACTTTCACGGTCGAGGGTTAGCGCTTCCCTAGCGTGCACCCTACGCCTATAGGCCGCGAGCCATGTTAGGTCGCTTCTTCAAGAAAACTGCTGTCCGCCGTCCGCTCGATACCGCTTGGGTACCGGATGGTCAGCGCGTTTATGCCATTGGCGATATTCATGGGCGTAACGATTTGCTCGCTCAACTGCTCTCCCAGATTGATGCTGACGACGAGGAGCGCGGTTCGGCGGATACGCACATTATCTTCCTCGGCGACCTTATGGACCGCGGGGAAGACAGCGCTGGTGTGATTGAAACGGCGATGGCTTTACGCGATTCCGGTCGCAAAGTGCGTTTCCTGATGGGCAACCACGAAGAGGTTTTTGTCCGCGCCTGCCGCAAGAATGATTCGAAGACTACTCGCTTCTTCCTTCGCATCGGTGGCGAGGAAACGGTGTTGTCTTACCCGATTACACGCGCGGAATATATCACGCTTGATATGGAGCAACTGTCAGAGCGGTTGGCTACGTTGGTACCTGAATCGCATCTCGAATTTATCGAAAGTTTCGAGGACCAGATCGTCATTGGCGACTATGCCTTTGTCCACGCAGGCATCCGACCCGGCGTGCCGCTGTCCGAGCAAAAGCCGACCGACCTCCGTTGGATCCGTGAAGAATTTGTCGACCAGCGCGGCGATCTCGAGAAGGTCGTGGTCTACGGCCACACGATTTACGATGAGGTCGAAGAGCGCGGGTCGCGCATCGGGATCGATACTGGTGCCTATGCATCGGGTAAATTGACCGCCTTGGCGCTGGAGGGCGGCGAACGCTGGTATTTGCAAACCTGATGCTTTATCTATGGGGCATGAAAAAAATTGCCCTGCTCGCCAGCGCCGCCGCGCTGCTCTTCGCCTCCCCCGTTACTGCCCAGCAAAAACCTAGTCCGCAACGATTGAAGGCCGATGTCGAGAAGCTGGTCAGCTTTGGCACGCGGCATACGTTGTCCTCAGCCACAGATCCTAAACGCGGCATTGGCGCGGCACGGGCTTGGGCAAAAACAGAGTTCGAGAAGATCTCCAAAGCTTGCCGATCCTGCCTGACCACAGAAATGCTGGAGCGGAATATGTCCGGCCCGCGCGTGCCAAATGGCGTTAAGATCGTTGATGTGCTCGCGATTAAGCCCGGTAAGATGGGCTGGGACCATGTCATCATCATTGCAGGCCATATCGACAGCCGCGTTTCGGACGTGATGGATTTCACCAAGGATGCGCCGGGGGCGAACGATGACGGGTCAGGCAGCGCATTGGTCCTCGAAGCGGCGCGGGTCATGTCCAAATTGCCGCAGAGCGAGGCGACGATCATATTCGCATTGCTGTCCGGGGAGGAACAAGGGTTATTCGGCGGTCGGCTGCTTGCTGAGACCGCAAAGGAACGCGGCTGGAAAGTCACTGCAATGCTCAACAACGACATTGTTGGCGGAACGCTTGGCACCGATGGCCGAAAGGTTGAAAACGTGGTCCGCATTTTCAGCGAAGGCATCCGCGCATCGGAAGACATGGCCGCCCAGTTGGCACGGCGCGGTAGCGGCGGCGAGGATGACGGCCCAAGCCGCGCCTTGATGCGTTATGCCGACAAGGTGGCTGGGAGCGAAATTGGCGTCATTGGCCTCGATGCATTTGGCGTCCGCCGCCCTGACCGTTTTGCGCGCGGCGGCGACCATTTACCGGCGCTCGAGCTTGGCCTTCCCGCGATCCGCTTCACCGTTGGTGTGGAAAATTACCACCATCAGCATCAGGATCTGCGCACCGAAGGCGGCATCGAGTATGGCGACACTGTCGATAAAATGGACTTCGACTATTTGGCCAAAGTGACCGCGCTGAACATCGCAACCGCTAATTCCCTGGCAGCTGCCCCGCCCGCTCCAGCATCCGCCAAGCTTGGCGGCGCGGTGTCGTCTGATACCAAAGTGGAATGGTCACCCGTGTTGGGAGCCAGCGGTTACCGGGTGTATGTCCGCAAAGCCGACCAGCCAAATTGGGGAGACGTTGTTGAGGTAAGTGGCGGTGCAGCGACGTCGCATGTCCTGACGGGCGTAATTGTCGATGATCATTTCGTCGGTGTTTCTGCGGTCAACGCATCGGGCAAAGAGAGCATCATTACCTTCGCCGGCTTGCCTCCTCGACAATGAACGAAACAAAGGGCGCGGTCTCCTCGACCGCGCCCTCTGCATTACTCCCCCGGGTGTAATCAGGAAAAACCCTTTTGTGGTCGCGTGCCTTAATCGAATAACCGGTTCCCACTTATTCTCGGCACGCTCCGCTTAAGCAACCATCGGTTGTTCCATATCGTCGAGATCGCGAAGCACATAGCCGCGGCCCCAGACGGTTTCGATGTAGTTCTCGCCCATGCAAGCCAGCGACAATTTCTTGCGCAGCTTGCAGATGAAGACGTCGATGATCTTGAGTTCGGGTTCGTCCATGCCGCCATAAAGGTGGTTCAGGAACATTTCCTTGGTGAGCGTGGTGCCTTTGCGAAGCGAAAGCAGCTCCAGCATTGCATATTCTTTGCCGGTCAGATGTACGCGGCTGCCGTCGACTTCGACGGTCTTGGCATCGAGATTGACCGCCAGCTTGCCGGTGCGAATAACCGACTGTGAGTGACCCTTTGAACGACGAACAACCGCATGAATGCGGGCAACCAGTTCTTCGCGGTGGAAGGGCTTGGTCACGTAATCGTCGGCACCGAAGCCGAACGAGCGAACCTTGCTGTCCATTTCCGAAATGCCGGATAGAATAAGCACTGGCGTCTGCACCTTGGCGACGCGCAGTTTTTTCAGAACATCATATCCGTGCATGTCGGGCAAATTAAGGTCGAGCAATATGATGTCATAATCATAAAGCTTACCCAGATCGAGGCCTTCTTCGCCCAAATCGGTGGTGTAGACATTGAACCCCTCGGTCGCGAGCATCATTTCGATGGCCTTCGCAGTTGTCGGTTCGTCTTCAATCAAAAGCACACGCATTGGGCAAACCCCTTTA
>JANPAM010000087.1:0-1830 GCA_031429915.1 Sphingomonadales bacterium
TGCCTGGCCTGCAGACGATAACGCCGCGGATCGAGATGATTCCCGGCGGCGCGCCCGACGATCCGGGCGTGCGGTTATCGTGCGACAACGATCATGATTTATCGCAAACGGTCATCTTTCCGGTCACCGCAAACCAGCGTCACGGGATAGAGGATATGCGGCTTGTCCGTTTTACAGACGACGATGACAACATCACTTATTATGGCACATATACGGCATTTAGCGGCGAAGCGATCAGGCAGGAGATATTGCGCACAACCGATTTCAAAACGTTCGAGCTGACCTCGCTTCGCGGCGATGCCGCAATGAGCAAAGGCATGGCACTATTCCCGCGTCGCATTGACGGGCGCTACGCAATGCTAGGTCGTCAGGACCATGAGAACATCTCGCTGCTAACTTCGACGGACCTTTATGAGTGGCAGGGCGGAGCGGTCATATTGTCACCGCGCTGGCCGTGGGAATATGTCCAAATTGGCAATTGCGGATCGCCAATCGAAATCGACGAGGGCTGGCTCGTAATCACGCACGGCGTCGGTCCAGTCCGGAACTACTGCATTGGCGTTTGCCTGCTCGACCGGAAAGATCCCTCCAAACTTTTGGCGCGCATGACCTATCCGCTAATTCGGCCAAGTCCCGACCAACGTTATGGTTATGTACCCAATATCGCTTACACATGCGGAGCGATGGTTCATGGGCGAACGCTCGTGCTGCCTTATGCGCTGGCCGACAGCTTTACCACGTTTGCGACCGCACCGCTCGACCGGTTGCTTGCACAGATGGCTTAGCGCCTTGGGGGTGTCCGCGTTTCCAAGGTTACTTCCGAAAACTGGTTAGTGGTACGTTCAAGCATTAGTGCCTGTTTGCCTTGTAAATGCCGATCGAAAAATGCCTTTGAATAAGCATTGATAATCGAACGCGCGCGCTCACTATCGATTGGCCCGGCGATGCCCAAACGAGATGTCAGCGGGGAGTAAAGCGGCACATCCGTCAGGTTTGCATGAAACATTCCCGCAACACTCACGAAGTAGCCGTTCGTCTGCGACCGTTCGAATGCGCCATGCATTGTCACTTGGTGCTGGACGATATCGATTAAAGCCCAGCCCTCACGCCGCATGGTTTTTGCGTCCCGCGTGAGCCACATGGTCGGCTGCTGCGGCCCCAACCGCAACACGCTTGCCGACATAGGAGCATCCATAACCAAACAGGCCTTCAGGCGCAAATCCGACTGACAAGCCTCTCCAACGACAATGCCACCCAAGGAGACTCCGAAAACGCCGACGCGTTGCATATCGAGTTTCCCACGCAGAATGCTGGTCTCGAAAGACCTGTTCAATGCCGTAAGCCGATCTATGACAAAATGCACATCCTTCGCAAGATAGGGGATGATGCCATCAGCAAATGTGCGGCCATTCAAAGTTGGCACTGTTGCGGATGGGGTTATGCTTTGCTGGATCAGCGGGTCCATTTGGCTTTTCGCAAGCCCGCCGACGGCGCGTTCCTCTGGAAAAATGACCGACGCTGCGACATAGGGCTGATCGATGGCAACTACGATGTAACCTTGCGAAGCCAGCTCTTCGACCTGAAATGTGTTCATCTGGCGATAGCCAGTGATGCCTTCCACAAAAATTAGCACTGGATAGCGGGGCTGCTTAGCCGAGATTGAAACCGACGGGCTAGCGTTAGTGGTGACGTATTTCAGGTGGGTAAAGGTAAATGCTGGCAAGTCGTATAACCTACCCTGTGCTGCCGATAGCACATCGGCATTATCGACATAATGGCCGCGATTGGTGGACGCTTGCGGCTCGGCCGGATACCATATCTGCACCATCA
>JANPAM010000088.1:0-1700 GCA_031429915.1 Sphingomonadales bacterium
TCGTGTCGGGGAAGGCGTCGACGTCACTGGCAGGCAGGCCATTGATCGGGAACAATGTGCTGAAACCATTGAAGAACATAGGTCCGATGTACCGCATACGGTAACCAAAGGTCACATCACCCACACCGACGTCGAAGTCCCACCGAAACTCGTCCTTCGGATCGCCGAGCTGCTCCAGAACCCGCGTTTCGAACTTCGGGTTTGTCGGATCCTGGAAATTACTGATTTCGAAATTATGCGTGTAAATTAAGTTCGTGTTGAAATCAATATCGCCGAAATCCTTGCGATAGGTGAAGTTCACGTCAAGGCCGCGACGCCGACGATTGGCAAAGTTCAACGGCGCGTTGATCAGCGAGTTGCCCAAAACGCGACCCGGATTTTCCCCGAGCGGGCCGGTGCCCGGTCCACGAAAACGGGTAAACTGGCGACAGAAAATATTATCAAGCGTCGCCGAATCGTAACACTGATTGACAATGTTTTGCGGAGATACGTTCGCAATGACGCCCTTCACGTTAATGTCATAATAATCGACCGAAAGACTGAGGCCGGGCGTCCAGCGCGGCTGGATGACCGCACCAACCGTATAGGAATCGGAAGTTTCCACATCGAGGTTAGGGTTCGAACCGCTAACGATGGGAAGCGACTGAGCGATGTTGGTGAAAGTAGCCAGCGTGGCCGCACCAATGTCCGTAGTACAGTTGGCCTGACGTATGCCGGAGCCGATTACTGCCGGATTGCACGGATCGGTAAAGCCGTTGAAGAAGTTTGGCACCAGTGGGAAACCGGTTTCCGATACGTTCGGCGCACGAACGGCGCGGCTGTAATTCCCGCGGAAGCGGAGGTCCGCAACCGGCGCATAGTCGATACCCGCATTATAGGAGTATACTGTGCCGACAGCGCCCTGATATTTGGCAACGCGGCCAGCGCCGCTCAACGTAAGTTCGTGGAAGAACGGCATATCCTTCAAGATCGGGACGCGAACTTCGCCAAACGCTTCCTTCACCTCGAATGTATCGGGGTCAAAGGTCGGAATCGAGACACCGTTGGTGAATCCATCGGCTACGAACTGGTCTTGCTGGTAAAATGCATTCTCACGACGGTATTCACCACCGATAGCAAAGCTAATTGGACCGCCCGGCAGCTCGAACAGCTGGCTCATATCGCCCGAAACGAAGCCCGAGAACACGAGTTGGTCAAGCGATGCCTTCGCGATAAAGGTGCGAGCGAAATAGGCGACCGAAGCGCGGTTATCGGGTGAGCCGAATGGGTTATAGGGTACGCAAGCCGCGATATCCGCGGCAAGACGCGCGGCATTTGCAGCGGCGGGTGCAGCAAAGCCGACCAGCGGAACCGCCGATGCAGGGTCGAATTGCGACCGGCACTGGATCGCGCCCGTTATCGGGTTGCGTCCTGCATCGTTCGCAAGCGCATAGCGCTGGCGATCGATAAAGCCGTCGGTTGTAGTTTCCTGTTTAAACTTGCCGTAGTTGGCGGAAACCTCGTAACTCCAATCTTCGTTAAAAACACCACGCAGACCGCCGACAAGACGATAGGTGTCGCGCTGAAAGCGCTCATCACGCAGACCGACGTCGAGCAGATTGCGGGCTGTGACAAAGCGATAGCTACCATTAGCGATATTGGCGAGATCGGTAGCAGTCAAGTTACCAGCCGCCGGGCAAGTCACGGTAAGGCTCGTGTTG
>JANPAM010000089.1:0-10258 GCA_031429915.1 Sphingomonadales bacterium
ATCATCCTCAACATGGACATGGTGCCGTGCCGCGAAGACGGCATGACGCCCTATGAGATGATGTTGTCCGAATCGCAGGAACGCATGCTGATGGTGCTGAAGCCTGGGCGCGAAGAATTTGCCAAAGCGATCTTCGACAAATGGGAACTCGATTTCGCGGTCATCGGTGAAGTAACCGACACCGGCCATATGGTGCTGACCTTCAAGGGCGAGGTCGTGTGCGACATTCCGCTCGGGCCGCTCGCCGAAGACGCGCCGCTCTACGACCGGCCTGCCGCGACCAGGGAAGAATATAAGGCTTGGGCCAATGTTGCGCCTCTTGGCGACATCCCCGAAAGCACAGACATCGGCGCGGATTTGCTGAAGCTGATGGCCTGCCCCGACCTCGCCTCACGCGCGTGGATCTGGCAGCAATATGACTCACAGGTCGGTGGCGACACCGCACAGCTTTCAGGCGGCGACGCGGCGGTGGTGCGAATTCACGGTACCAACCGGGCGCTGGCGATGTCGACCGACTGCACGCCGCGCTATTGCTACGCCGACCCCTATGAGGGCGGCAAGCAGGCGGTGGCCGAAACCTATCGAAACATCTGCGCGGTCGGCGCAAGGCCGCTGGCAATCACCAACTGCCTCAACTTCGCCAACCCGCAGCGCCCCGAAATCATGGCGCAGATCGTCGGGTGTCTGGATGGCATGGCCGACGCCTGCCGAGCGCTCGATTACCCGATCGTGTCAGGCAATGTTTCGCTCTACAACGAAAGCAAAGCTACCGGCGGCGGTAGCGCCATCCTACCGACACCAGCAATTGGCGGCGTCGGCGTGCTCGAAGATGTGAGCAAGATGGCGACAATCGGATTCAAGGCCGAGGGCGAAACGCTGATCCTCATCGGCTACACGGCCGGAAATGTCGGCCAGAGCCTGTGGCTTGGCGAATGCCACGGACTTGAGGCAGGTGCACCTCCACCGGTCGACCTTGCTGTCGAACGTCGGCACGGCGAGTTCATCCGCGAAATGGTTGCCCAGAACGCCGTCAGCGCGGTTCATGACTGCGCCGATGGTGGAGCTCTGGTCGCCATTACCGAAATGGCGCTTGCGTCGCAAATTGGCGTCACGCTGTCGTTGCCTGAAGTACCTAATCCGGCAGCCATTTATTTTGCTGAGGATCAAAGCCGGTATTGCGTGACATCCAATGATCCCGATAGATTGCTTGCCAACGCCAAAGAGGCGGGCATCTTTGCGGTAGCAATTGGGACTACAGGTGGCGACGCCGTTTCAGGAACCGGGTTTGAAGTTTCGCTTACTGCCCTCCGCGCTGCGAATGAAAGCTTTTTCAAAAACTGGATGGAAGCGTAAACGAGATATCGCGAAAAGCGATTTTCTCGAAAACTGTCTGGTGCGCCACGCAGTCCGCGGCGATCCGCTCTCCCGCTAAATTCCCGGTTAGCGGGAATTATAGCGGGAATTTTGCAAACTGATGGCGACCGTCCGAGCTCAGCGGCACTGATTCGCTAGAGACGACTGGGTGTGGGGCAGTCCGGTTCGGGCATTGCGGTTTCGCAAGGTCCAGCGAACGCGGCCGCAGTACACCTTGCAATTAAGGTCAGAAAAGATAAATAGTTATTTTTTGTTAAGTAACTAAATAATCTATATTTCGCTATCGGCGAAAAATGCAATGAATGCAAGTAGTGTTAGGATTTCGCTACTAGCGAATATTTAAAAGTAGTTGCATTATGGCAAAGTTCCTTCATATTGTTCCTGGTCTGTTCGAAGCACTAATCGGCAGGCTGAACATAGAGGACACCGAGATGGTTATCGCCCAATACAATATTACTAACCGAGCGGTTGGGGAGCTTAAGCCATACAAGGGAAATGCTCGCACGCACTCCAAGAAACAGATCCAGCAGATTGCCAAGAGCATCGAAAAGTTTGGATTCAATAATCCCGTGCTGGTCGCCGATGATGATACTATCATTGCAGGGCATGGCCGGGTTGCGGCGGCGGAGTTGATCGGCCTGCCCGAGGTCCCAACTATTCGGCTTTCGCACCTCAATGTGGCGGACCGGCGAGCCTACGTCCTTGCAGACAACAAGCTTGCCGAGAATGCAGGGTGGGACACCGAGCTTTTGGCATTCGAGATCCAATCGCTGCTTGATCTGGACTTCGATCTATCACTGACCGGTTTCGAATCGATTGAGATCGATCGTGTACTGGATGATTGGGCCGAAGCTTCAACGACCGCAAACGACTTGCCTGAAGACTGCGTACCACCGCTCAGTAGCCCCATTGTTAGCAAGCTGGGCGATGTCTGGCACCTCGGTCAGCACCGATTGATGTGCGGCGATGCCCGTAACCACGATCACCTAGCAGTGCTCCTTGCCGGTGAAACGGTCGATATCATTTTTACCGACCCTCCTTACAATGTAAGAATAGACGGTCATGTCTGCGGCCTTGGGAAAACCCATCACCGCGAGTTCGCAATGGCTTCTGGCGAAATGACGCGGTCTGAGTTCGTCACCTTTCTCAGCGTCACGCTGAGCAACGCATCCGGTGCCTGTCGCGATGGTGCGATCGCTTATGTTTGCATGGACTGGCGGCATATCGGGGAGTTGCTCGAAGCTGGTATGACTGCCTTCGACGAGTTCAAAAACCTGTGCGTGTGGAACAAGGGCAACGGAGGGATGGGTGCCTTCTATCGGTCCAAGCACGAACTCATCTTCGTGTTCAAGAAGGGTACCGCAAAGCATGTCAACAACTTCGGCCTAGGCGAAGGCGGGCGGTACCGAACAAATGTATGGGATTATCCGGGTATCAGCAGCATTGGCAGCACGCGGTCGGAAGAGCTTGCCATGCACCCTACGGTCAAACCTGTCGAACTCGTCGCCGATGCTCTCAGGGATTGTTCGCGTCGCGGCGATATCGTGCTCGACATATTTGGAGGCTCAGGCTCAACGCTGATCGCGGCTCAAAAGTGCGGCCGCAAGGCCAGGGTAGTCGAGTTCGACCCGGCCTATTGCGATACCATTATCCGCCGCTTTACTTCGCTCTCTGGCAAGCCGGTGACGTTGCTTCGATCCGGCGCAACATTCGAAGAATTGGAATCACAACTCGCGGGTGGAGGCAAGTTAGATGGATGACTCAAAACCGGATGACTACGCGATAGGCCACAAGCGTCCTCCAAAAGAGTACCAGTTTAAAAAGGGCCAAAAAAAACCTGTGGGCAGTGGTCGACGAAAGCATGTAAAAAACTCCCGTACGATCATCACCGAGATGTTCGACGAAGTTGTTCGGCTAAACGCAAAAGGCAAGATCAAAAACTTGAGCAAACGAGAGCTTCTGATCCGCAGCAGTTACGATAAAGCCCTTAAATCGCCTTCGGTAAACGAAACGATCAGGGTCATTAGGCTGTATGAAATGATGGCACCTGAGTCTATGGACCCGCCATTACCGATCCAAGTCGAGTCCATTCCCGGAGATGAAGGTCTTTAGGTCCGCTTTTCAACGTGTTGCGACGAGCCTTTTCCCGCTCGCGCGACCGGTCAGCCTCGACCTCGTCAGATGTAGCGCGACGCTCGCGGTGCCGTTGCTCTTTTCCCTCGGAGTATGAACACGTAACGATTAAAAGACGATGACATATTCAGTGCTCGCATATTCTATTCCATATTTTTAACAACGTGAAGAAACCAAGAGGGCAGTCAATGATTAAGCTCCTAACAATCAGCATTTTCGCGGTAGCGTTTACATTGCTCGGTGCGCCAGCAAACGCCGATCCAGTTTCTGACCAAATTGCGCGTATTGAGGGTCCTCAATCGCCAAATCGCCAAGGAACAGACCCACTCACGCTCCAACAGATTCTTGAGCGTTTCAAAGTTCCCGGAATAAGCATCGCTGTCATTCATGACTTCAAGGTGGAGTGGACGAAGTCGTATGGCTTGGCTGATGTAGAAACCCGTGCGCCAATAACTGCTGATACGCTGTTCCAGGCAGCTTCAATGAGCAAGCCTGTTGCGGCGATGGCATCGTTAAAGGCAACGCAGCTTGGAAAATTTGGTTTGGATCAGGATGTAAACACGATCCTGAAGAGTTGGAGATTGCCCGACAGCCAGTTTTCCGGGGGCTCGGCGGTCACGCCGCGAATGTTGATGAGCCACACTTCCGGAACCGGCGACGGCTACGGTTTCCCCGGATATGAACCCGGTGTGCCTTTGCCGACGCAGCAGCAAATCCTCGATGGTAACAAGCCGTCTGTACTGGGCGCGGTAAGGCTCGTGCGGCCGCCGCTTACGGCATCGCAATATTCGGGTGGCGCGGTTCAGATCCAGCAGTTGGCATTAACGGATGCAGCCGGGATGCCATTTGCAAAGATCATGCATGACTGGGTGCTAGCGCCAATCGGCATGACGCATTCAAGTTTTGAACAGCCATTGCCACCCAATATGCAGCCTAAAACCGCCCGGGCGCATGGGCCCGACGGCAAGAGCATGGGCCCACGCTGGCATGTATATCCCGAACAGGCGGCCGCAGGGCTGTGGACCACCGCAGCTGACTACGCGCTTTTCATGGTTGAAGTGCAGAAGACGCTGGCGGGTCGATCGACAACGGTACTTGACCGCGCAACGATGCAAAACATGGTGACGCCTGTTGGCGTTGGACCATATGCGGTCGGCTTTCAGGTCGTACAAGAAGGTCAAGGTTGGTATTTCAAGCACGGCGGTGCAAATTGGGGTTATCGTAGCTTCGCAATTGCGCATGTTGCTAAGGGCTACGGCGTCGTCATAATGACCAATGGAGAAAACGGTTCAGCTGTTGCGTCTGAAATCGTGGATCGTGTCGCAGCCGCTTATGCATGGGATATGCGCGACAAACCCACATTGCGCTAACAGTACCATTTCGCGCAGGCAAATTTGACTTTAGCGATCCTGAGCGGGTGGAAGAAGAGGTAAGCTTCCTTTTTCTAACGGAATAGCTTTTTCACAATTGCATCGCGGTCAAATTTCATTCTGTGCCGTTCTGCTTTGCGCCCATTGGCCGCCGTTCGGCATCCCGCTCCGCGTTCCCAAAAGCTGCCGTTCGCTGACAAGTATTTTCCTCGCATTCACGACACAGCTCGCAGTACGCTAGTTGGCGTTCATGCTCCATGTTCACGGCGACTATCGCTCCGATGTCTTGCAAACGACTTTCTTACGAGCCTATTATCAGCGCAGATGTCTGCGTAATTCTGATGGGGGAAAGATAAATGCTGCAAATGACGATACTACGTTGGGCTTCAAGCGCTTGCGTGCTTAGTTTGTCGTTGCCCGCTTACAGCCAGCAACCGAACATTGAATTAGACGCGATCATTGCACCTTTTTCTAAGCCGGACTCCCCCGGCTGCGCGGTGGCAGCTGAGAGGGGCCGGCAACGCATCGCAGCACACGCGTTCGGCATGGCCGACTTAGAGCACAGCGTCCCCAACACCCATGACACCGTGTTCGAAGCCGGATCAGTTTCCAAGCAATTTACCGCCGCTGCGGCGCTTCTGCTGGTTGAGGAGGGCAAACTTAAGCTCAACGACGACATCCGCAAATATCTTCCCCAAATGCCCAATTACGGCACGCCAATCACGATCGATCATTTGATGAGCCACACCAGTGGCCTGCGCGATTGGGGGGTAGTCGCGGGCGTCACCGGCTGGCCGCGTGGTACCCGCGCTTACACCAACGATGATGCGCTGCGCATCGCCGTGGCGCAGCGCTCGCTAAATTATCCGCCTGGCAGTGAGTACAGCTACACCAACACCGGCTATAACTTGCTCGCGGTGATCGTCGAACGAGTCACAGGCCAGAGCCTCGCTGCGTTCACCAAGGCGCGGCTATTCGAGCCATTGGGTATGACCTACACCAGCTGGCGCGACGATTTCCAGCGCATCGTGAAGAATCGCGCAGTCGCATACATGCCTGCCGGTGGTGGCCGCTATGCCGAAGATCGGCCGTTTGAGAATGATTACGGTAACGGCGGATTGCTCACCACAGTGGGAGACCTGATGCTTTGGAATGCCGCACTGACTTCAGGGAAGCTTGGCGCAGAGGTCACGGCCCAATTGCAGGAACGCGCAACGCTGAGCAGCGGCCATCGCATTACATATGGCCGCGGGCTGGTTGTGAGTGAGTATAAAGGTGCTGCAACTGCCTCACATGGCGGTGCGACCGGCGGCTATCGTGCATGGATAGAGCGGTTTCCGGCGAGTGGACTATCAATCGGAGTACTTTGCAACGGCGCTAATATCAATCCAGGGCAGATCGCGCGTCAGATAGCCGACACTGCGCTTGGCTTGCAGGACGCGCCCGCCAAGGGCATCGCCGTGAAGGGCCTAGATGCGAACGCAGGGATGTACGTCAACGCATCTACTGGAGCAACGTTGTGGCTCGACGTCGCCGATAGCACCATAAAGCTCCGCGGCGGTCCAGCGCTAACGCCGGTGGATGGTGGGCGTTTCCAGAGCGCCGCCGGACAGTTTGTTTTTAACAGCGCGGATTCTTTCACTCTGACCGACAATAGCGGCCAGCCCGCTCGCTTTGAGCGCACCGAGCCGGTTACGCTTGACGCGTCACTTGTTCGCTATGTCGGCACTTTTGCTAGTGCCGAAGCGAGCGGGGTTCGTTATGCCGTAACATTGGGGACCGCGGGTACTATGACGCTGCAGTTGCTCGACCGCAGTGATCCAAAGTTTGCTCCGCCGATCATACTTAAGCCAACGTACAAGAACGCCTTCGAAGACGGAAACGGCATCACAGTCCGCTTTGAGCCAGGCACAATGGTACTTGGTATGCCACGGCTGCGCGCGCTGCGATTTGTGCGAGAATAGGGCGAGAATCGTCTGAAGGTAAACGTGAATCGGCAAGCTCATTGGGAACCAAACAATGCTTTCAAAAACCTTCTATTTTGCTTTGAGCCTGTCAATGGTCGGCGCACCATTGAGTGCGGCTCCAACCTACGCGGATGAAAAAAAGTTAATTCAGGCGTTAAGAGCTGACAACAACGTCGCAATTGCCGCTCATGACATCGACGGCACGATGCGCATCGTTGCAGAAAATTATGTGATGACCGGAGGTAGTAGCGGCATCGAACGTTCGGCTGCGGAAAACCGAAAGGGCTGGATTGAGGAATTCGCTACGAAAGGACATGATCGGTACGTGCGGACCATGACCAAGCTTGAGGTTGGTGCGAGCAAAGGGGTACTTCGAGCGGCTGAGTTGGGGCGATGGGAAGGGATTAATCACAAGGAAGCCGGAGTTTCCAAACCTTTTGGTAGCTACTTCGTTCACTGGTCTAAGGTAACAGGACAATGGCGCGTCGTTTCGGAGACCTACGTGACACTTGGTTGTCGCGGACCTGGCTGCTGAACCTTGCGGCCCTAACTAATCATCTCTTTAGCTTACTTGTGCCGACAGTCTGACCGACGCTTGCAATCTACTGCGCGGTACGTCACTCTTTGGCCGAACGGGGGAATACAAATGCGTTTCATAACATTTAGTGTTTTAGCAGCAGCGGTAGTCGTGCCTGCTTCAGCAGCAGAGAAACGGCTCATGACTGTTGACGACCTCTCCCTTCTGAAAACGGTCAGCGCACCTGCGATTGATCCTGGCGGAGACTGGGTTGCTTATACCGTTACTGAGGTCGATGCCGAAGGCGATAAGACCTTCAGTCACATCTGGAAGACAAGTTGGGACGGCGCACGCACTATGCAGCTCACCAGCCGCAAAGGCGAAAGCGAGTCTTTGCCGCGGTGGAGTCCTGATGGTCGTTATCTTGCATTTATTTCGGCACGGACTGACGAAAAAGAGCGGGCTCAACTTTGGCTTTTAGAGCGCAGCGGCGGGGAGGCGAAGCGGCCGGCTCAGATTGATGGAACGGTTATCGATTATGCTTGGTCGCCGAACGGCAAGCAGATCGCCATGGTCGTTCTCGATGATGATCCAGATGAAATTGCCAATGCAGCTGCACAGGCAACGCTTCCTCCACCACAAACGCCAGGTGAGCCGAATACGGACACAACCTTGCCTAAACAGCCAACGGCGGTAAACACTGCGCCATTAGCCAATGGCAAGAAAGAAGAGAAGAAGCCCAAGCCGATCGGTGTAGACCGCTATCAGTTCAAACAGGACATGGACGGTTATCTTGGTAAAAAACGCCAGCGTCTTGTCCTACTCGATCTTGCCAGTGGCAAATCTCGTCGGCTTACCACCGGCGACTTTGATGAATATTTTCCGTCATGGTCTCCTGACGGAACTCAGATTGCTTTCGTGAGCAATCGTGATCAGAATTTAGATCGCACATATAATTATGATCTATTCGTTGTGCCCATCATCGGCGCCGCCTCAGCACCAATAACCCTGACAAGCTTCAAAGGTGCAGATAATGACCCTTCGTTTCAAAGTTACCCAGTCTGGAGCCCAGACGGGAAAAATCTGGCATATCTGCAAGGCGGGCCAGTAGAGCTCTTCGCATATGGCGTCCGCAATCTTGCAGTAGTTGGCGCCTCTGGAGGCACGCCAAAAATACTGACAGCAGGTCTTGACCGAAATGTGTCCCAGCCCGTTTGGTCACGCGACGGCAGGTCGCTAAGTTTTACGGTGGAGGATGATGGAGCAAGGTGGCTCGGCCGAGTTCCACGGAACGGTGGTGCGATACAACCAATCCTGACAGGAAGGCGCGATGTCCTGTTCATATCCCAGCAGGGCGATAAGACGGCTGTGCTCTCATCTAATGCTGTGTCCCCGCCAGAAGTCTTCGCATTGGAAGGGCAAAAGTTTCGGCCGCTATCCAAGGCCAATGACGCGCTAATTGAACAACTCACGCTGGCGCCTGTGGAGGAAACGCGCTTCAAAAGTTCAGATGGTACAGAAATCCATGGGTTTCTGCTGCGGCCGCCCACTGGTACCCAAAGCGGGTTACCGACCGTGCTTCGGATTCATGGCGGGCCTCAGTCTCAGTTCGGCGCATCGTTTAGTCCGGAATGGCAAATCTTTGCCGCTAAGGGCTATGCAGTGGTGGCCGCCAATCCCCGCGGAAGCACCGGTCGCGGCCAAGACTTTGCGAAGGCGATTTATGCGGCGTGGGGTTCTGTTGATGTTCAAGACGTGCTTGCTGCTGTCGATGACGCAGTAAGCCGCGGCATCGCCGATCCCGCTCGTCTCGGCATCGGTGGCTGGAGCTATGGCGGCATGCTGACAAACTACACCATCGCTAGTGATCAGCGTTTCAAAGCGGCAACGAGCGGTGCAAGCATTTCCAACATCCTTGCAGGCTACGGCACGGATCAATATATTCGTGACTATGAAATGGAACTCGGTAAACCTTGGGAAAAGCTCGAGACATGGATGAAAGTCTCCTATCCATTCTATCACGCCAACCGAATAGTAACGCCGACCCTGTTTCTTGCCGGTGACAAGGATTTCAACGTACCGCTCTTAAATAGCGAGCAGATGTATCAGGCGCTGCAAAGCCAAGGGATCGACACACAGCTTATTATTTATCCTGGTCAATTTCACGGACTAAGCCGGCCAAGCTTTATCCGAGACAGGATGCAGCGGTATCTGGACTGGTACGCGGCACGGCTCAAGTAGCGGGGACATAAATCATACGTCTGCTGTATCCGTCTTTTGCGGCTAAGCAGCCGTTCCGCTATCTGCCCATATGCGATAGGTCTGTCATGCCCCCAATTTCAGAACTAAGCGGTGGTAGGCGATCTCCCTTAAGCCGGGCGGTCGTCGATCCGCTGTGAAGGGGGCCGATTACCGAGGCCAGTCCTTTTAAAGCTTTCCGACTAAGTTCCACCGCTTCTTAAGTGCCACTTCAAGTTTACAGAGTCACTCCGCATCCGATCGGTATCTGATATGATAGGGTGTAGACAATATATGGTCCCGCACATACTGTGAGGATTATAGAATGGGGAAGCAATCATGCGGCGATCGACTTTACGTGGGCTATCCGCGCTAGGACTTACCTTATTTCTTATTCAGCCTGTCTCGGGTGAATGGACAAATCGTTACCCCAAAATCGCTGGTGCTTCGCATCACGTCTACTTGGAGGGGTTTAATTTACCGACCTTCGCAACCTCTCCAACTGACCCCGCCCCGTCCCCTAATGGCAAGCAAGTTGCTTTCGCAGCCAGAGGCTGGCTTTGGATCATGGACGTCGACACACGTGAAGCCCGCAGGCTGACGCGCAGCAGTGCGGTTGACTCGCGCCCAACTTGGTCGCCTGATGGTAAAAGCATTGC
>JANPAM010000090.1:0-1921 GCA_031429915.1 Sphingomonadales bacterium
TTGCGACCGGACCCTCAACTGCGATATCGACCTTATAATTGTCGAACGCGAAGGATTTGAACTCCTTGAGTTCGGGGCCTAAGTGATGATCGCGATAGGCCGCAAAATTGCCTTCGACCTTGCCTGACTCGATAATAACCGCATCAGGTGTGAACAGTTTATCGACATCAGTAATGTCCAGGCGCTCGATCGCCGATTTGTACGAAGAAAGGACAGCAGTTGCGCCTTCGCGGTCGGGCTGCTGTGCATTGGCGCTGATGGCGATAGAAAACAGCGCGGCTGCTAACACCGTTTTGCTACCGTTGAGTATTGAATGCATTTTAGAAACTCCCCTTCGCTTCCGCGCATCTATCGTGCCGGGTAATTTAATATGCTTATATGCAAAGCGCAGGAACGCCACAACGGCGAAATCCCAAATCCCGGCATTGCTTGGCGAAGCAGAAAGCTGACACCCTAAGCCAGTGTTAGCCCTTGGCTGGTTACATCATAGCGCTCATCGTTTGTGCACCGAACAGCATCCACAGCGCCATCACAACCATCATCACATTCTCGGTAAGCGACACAAAGCCCAGCGGCACGTTGCTGTCACCACCGACACAGGCGCATTTGATCTCGCGCTTGTCGATATAGACCGCCTTGACCACCGACATTGCGCCGATGGTGCCGATAAACAATGCGACCGGGATCGACAGCCAGTTAAAAGCGCCCGCGACCATCAACACACCTGCTAACCCTTCGGCAAATGGATAGACGCGGCCATAAGGCACCCAGCGCTGCGCGAGCAGATCATAATTCAGGAACATCGTTGCGAACTTGTCGACGTTCTGGAACTTGAGCATCGCAAGGATACACATGCTGAAGGCAATGAACCACTCCCCGGCTCGGATTGTGAAGGGGGAACCATAGACCGCAAAACTCGCAGCGAGCGCCATCAGCGCGGTCATCGAAAACAGCGCGATCACCGGTTGATAGGTCGTCGCTTTGGGATCGGCGACCGACAAGCTCAGATGACGGCGCAAATCGTCATGCCCGCCGACGCGCTCACCCCCAATAAAGATTTGCGGCGTGGTCTGGACGTTGTGCTTCGCTTTGAACGCATCGGTCTCTTCGCGCGTCGTCAGCCAGCGGTCCTCGACGGTGAAGCCCTTGCGCTTCAGCAGATCGAGCGCCTTGAGGCCATAGGGGCAAATGTGGTGCGGCATCACCATTCGGTGGATGACGGCGGTCTTGTTCGCTGCGATTTGCTGAATGCCTGCGGGAATCGAGGTTTGAGTCATGGGGTGTTCCTTCTTGTCTGTAACGTCACCCGACCTATATAGGTTCCGTAGCATAGTACGGAGTCAAGCAATGAATTCGATGACCATCGGGAAACTTGCAGCTGCGGGTGGCGTGGGTGTGGAGACCGTTCGCTTTTATCAACGCCGCAGGCTTTTGGCGGAGCCGGAGCGGAACGGCGGCGTGCGCCGATATGATCAGGCCGATCTTGGCCGTTTGCGTTTCATCCGAGCAGCTCAAGCCGGAGGCTTTACCCTGAACGAAATTGCCGAATTGCTCGCACTGGACGCAACCGAAGAGCGGTCTCGAGCGCGCGAGCTTGCAAATAAGCGCATTAAGGAAATCGACGAGAAGATTGCTGCGCTTAAGAAGGCGCGCCAATCGTTGCGTCGCTTGGCTGACGAGTGTGCGGACGGTAGAGATGGGCGATGCCCGATTATCGAAGCATTTTCCGATCAGGCAATGCTTTAATTAGTCACGCGGCCATTGGGGGTGCAGTTCATCGATGACGAAAGCGTGCGCTGCGCTTTTTCCTCCTTCATGCTCTTCGCGCATATGCGGATGGTCGCTGAGCAGGTCTTTATGGTCATGAGGCACGACCTCGGGGTCGCCTCGCGGCCATAGAAGGATCGCTGCGACGGTCCCT
>JANPAM010000091.1:0-1660 GCA_031429915.1 Sphingomonadales bacterium
TCTGCCTGGGCTAGCTCGACAAAGTCCATATCGTCATGCGAAAACCCGCTGTGCACCAGATGGTCGAACATTTCGTTAGCTTGTGATTCGAGACCGACGATCTGATTATGAGCGTTGCCAACCGCCTTAAACAGGGTGCCATTGGCATCAGCCACGGCATCGCGGACTCGTTGCGATTCGATCAAGCTCGTATGGATCGCCGCCGTGCTGCCGGCGATTTCCCGGTTATGCGAACCAACCTGCCCGACTATATCGCTGACCCCGCTAATCAGCATCTGCAAATTGGCGAATTCCTGCTGAGCGATGTCGCTGCTTGCGACGCCCTCTCCGATCTGGTTGACGAATTTTGAGGCTTCATTGGACAGCGAATTGACGGTGACAGTGATCTCGACCGCTGCCTTTCGCGTGTCGAGCGCAAGTTTTTTTACCTCGCTTGCAACCACCGCAAATGTCAGCCCCGCCTCACCCGCCTTTTCGGCTTCAATAGCGGCATTCAACGACAGCATATTGGTCGTGCGCGCGATTGAATCGATCGACTGCGAAACCCGTTTCACTTGCTCCATCGCGGCGGCAAAGCCAGTGATATGCGTACCAAGGCTTTCTACCAGCAAGATCATTTGAGCAAAACGCTCCATTGATATTTCGATGGTTTCGGTACCGCTTTTCAACTTAGTGATGGCCGCATCGGACAGGCTTTGCGCTTCGGATGTAGCTTGGGTAACGTCGGCGATGTCGGTATCGAGCCGCAACGTCAATTCAGTCAATTCGCCGTGCCGCGATTTCAACCAATCGGCCGACGCGAGAGCCTTTTCTAAAACCCCGGCTGCTTCGGCACAACCGACCGTGACGTCACCGCAAATCCTTGCAGTGCGCTCGATCCAATGATTTTGCTCGACTTCGATTTTTTCCATTTTCACGTGGCATACGACCTTTTACAATGCAGTTGCCGCAGGCGTATCGAAATATAGTTATCGCTTGGTTAACCATGCGCCAGTTGACGATCGGCGTGCGAAGCGGCAGTAGCTTAATCGAGCGATTAACAGGAATTTGTCACAGTGTTTTTCTCCTTCATGGAAGAGTTGCGGAGCGCCGGAATTTCGGCCTCGTTAAAAGAGCATCTGGCTTTGCTTGAGGCATTAAACGCCGATGTAATTTCGCAATCGCCCGAGGAATTTTACTATTTGGCACGTACCACGTTGGTAAAAGACGAAGCGCTGCTTGACCGCTTTGATCAGGTTTTCAATAAAATTTTCAAGGGTGTTTTCAGCGATTATGGTCGGAAAACGGTCGATGTCCCTGCGGACTGGCTGAAGGCCATTGCAGAGAAATATCTCAGCCCTGAAGAAATGGCCAAGATCGAAGCGAAGGGCAGCTGGGACGAGCTGATGGAGACGTTGAAGAAACGCCTCGAAGAGCAGCACGAGCGCCATGAAGGCGGCAGCAAATGGATCGGTACCGGCGGCACTTCGCCTTACGGCAATGGTGGTTATAATCCAGAAGGCGTTCGGATCGGCGGCGAATCGAAGCATAAGCGAGCAGTGAAGGTCTGGGAAAAGCGTGAGTTCCAGAATTTGGATCAGACGCGTGAATTGGGTACTCGCAATATCAAGATCGCCATGCGCCGACTGCGTAAATTTGCGCGCGAAGGTGCGGCGGAAGA
>JANPAM010000092.1:0-1852 GCA_031429915.1 Sphingomonadales bacterium
CCGCTTTAGAACTTAGCGCGGACGGTAAACCGGCCGTTGATCGGAGCACCGGTCGAGATGTTGTTGTTGTTATGCGCATCCGAGAAATATTCGGTGTCGAACAGGTTCTCGACATTCAGCTGCACCTGAACCGCTTCGCTCACATCATAATAAAGCGCTGCATCGACTCGGGTAAATGACGGCAGGCGTGTCGTGGTCGCAGACGTCCGGATCGCGGCAAACTGGCTTGATTGGTGGATGATGCCTACCCCTGCGCCAAAAGCGTCGTTGAAGTCATATCGGTTCCAAAGGCTTGCCTGATGCTTTGGCACCTGCCCCAGACGCACACTGTCGTTTCCGGCAAGCGCCACGTCCTGATAGCTGTAACCGCCATGAACCTGCCAGTTCGGCGTTATCCGGCCAGCAACCGATAATTCCACACCCTTTGTCCGCGTCTTGCCGATGTTAATCGTCGTTAGCGGGTTGGCGGGGTTTGGGGTTGTCGCGTTGGATCGGTCAAGCTGGAACAACGCCAAGGTGACGTTGAGGTCAGGCCGAATATCCCATTTCGCGCCGAGCTCGTAATTCGTAAATTTCTCGGGTGCCAGATTTTCCTGCGTAGTCGACAATGTTAGGAACTGGTCGCCCGAACGCGGCAAAAACGATTGGCTGTAGCTCGAATAGATCGAGACATTTTCCTGCGGTTTGAAAATCAGACCGATGCGCGCGCTGATCTTTTCATCCTTGCGGGCAAATGGTCGGTCAACCAACGGGAACAGGTCGACGCCCTTGATGTCAAAACTGTCATAGCGAATTCCGGCAACGATATCGAGATGGTCGCCGATGCTAACTTGGTCCTGAACGTAAGCAGAGAAAAACTGCACGTCCGACACGGTGTTACGGTTTGGCACATTGAACCGAACCGTCGGAAAAACACGCGTCGCCAGATTAAATGTCGAACTGGACATTGTGCCATTGATCCGGCTGTTGGCTGACTTCTGATCGCCATACTCAACACCGAACAGAATTTTATGCGCCAACGGCCCAGTCGTCACATCCCAGATTAGATTCCCCTGCGCGATGAAGTTCTCGCGGGTAGTCGGGTCGCTGTAGCTCGATAATGCTACTGTGCCGTTTTGCGATGTGGCTGCGCCATTCGCAAAAACGTTGATGTAGATTTTGTCGTAATCACCATACAACATAGTTCCGGTAAACGCTAAATTGTCGGCAAGCTTCCCGTCCAAACGCAGCTTCGCGATGTGGGCTTCCAGCTGTGTCCAATTCACACCGGGTACGCCAAAGAATTGGTTGCGATAGCCGCTGATCGGACGGTTTGGCTGGCCTGCGACGGTTGCAATTGACGGAACGCCGCGGTCAGTGACCCGGTCGTCGTTGATATATTCATACGACAGCCCCAGCTTCCAATCAGGGCTGAGCGCAACCGCGAGATAGGGGTTCCAGGCGTAACGTTCACCGCCGACGAAATCGCGGTGACTGTCCAGATTTTCGTAAACTGCATTCAACCGCACAGCGACTGTATCACCCAACGGCGCATTTAAATCAGCCGCAAAGTCATAAGCCCCAAAGCTGTTGATGCTGGCTTGCCCAGCGTAAAATATTTCGCCCGCAACGGGCGATTTTTGCACGCGGTTGATAATCCCGCCTCCGCCGCCGCGACCGAAAATCAGCGCATATGGTCCTTTAAGTATTTCAACCCGGTCGATGTTATAGAGACCACGATAATATTGGACGTCGTCGCGCACGCCATCCAAAAAGAAATCTGCTGAGGTGTTCTGGCCACGCAAAGTGATCTGGTCACGATTGCCTTCGCCCTGTCCGACCGTCGTGCCTGGAACATAACGGAGCACATCAC
>JANPAM010000093.1:0-2057 GCA_031429915.1 Sphingomonadales bacterium
CTTCTTCGCGGCGGCTGCGGCCTTCGCCGGCCTCAGCCTGTTCGGCTACACCACCAAGAAGGATCTGTCCGGCATGGGCACCTTCCTGATCATGGGCGTAGTCGGCTTGCTGGTGGCGATGATCATCAACATTGTCTTGCAATCGACCGCGATGCAAATGGCGATCAGCTTCATCGGCGTGCTGCTGTTCGCCGGCCTCACTGCCTACGACACGCAGCGGATCAAGAGCTTGTATTTCGAGGTGGCAGGCACCGACATGATTGGCAAAACCGTGATCATGGGCGCGCTGTCGCTTTATCTCGACTTCGTCAACATGTTCAGCTTCCTGCTTCAGTTCATGGGCCAGCGACGTTGAGTCACCGCAATCATCCGCTGGCGCCCCAGTGGGAGAGGTGCGTCGTTGAGCGTTCGCTGGAACCCGGCGCATCTAGACAGCTGATGCACAGCCAATGTGCAGCGCGAGCCATTGCCCCGATCGGGGCATAAGAATGGCGTCGGTCGTTCCATTTTGAGAATGCGATATGCATTGCTGCACCGCATTCCGCTGGCGCTGCCTTATTTTGCGCAAGTTCGACCGGTCGTCGAGCACGATGGCGCATGGCTGGTGGTCGATGATCCGGCCCGGATGCGTTTCAAGGCCGGAGAGACGATGAGCGAACGCTCGGTTCGTTTCCGAACGCTCGGGTAGTGGCCGGTAACGGCTGCGGTCGAGTTAAAAGCCGCCGACTTTTTCTCAATCGTTTGCGAAACACTGGGCGCTGCGAATTCCGAGCGGCAAGGCCGCGTCGGCGACGGCGAAGACGGCGGTTCGCTGGAACAAAAGAAGCGCGAAGGCTATTTCTGATGAGCGCAGTGGAGGACCTCCTATATATAAGCGACCGCGCCATCCTAGCGACGATGCATGCCAAGGAAAAAGTCATTGCGCCGATCGTCGAACGTTTTCTGGGCTTGCGACTGGAAGTCACTACCGCGGTGGACACAGACACCTTCGGCACCTTTAGCCGGGATATCGAGCGGACTGGATCGCAGCTTGATGCGGCACGCGCTAAGATCGAGGCGGCTTTTGAGAGAACGCCTGACCTTCACATCGGGTTGGCCAGCGAAGGGAGCTTTGGCCCGCATCCCTACATTCCGTTCTGCGCCCTCGAGCGCGAGATCGTTGTCCTTGTCGATCGAAGGGCTAGCCTGGAAATTGTCGGACACCATGCAACGCTCGACACGAACTTTGCTCACGTAGTCGTAACCGATGCGACAGACGGCCTGAACTTTGCTGAACGGGTTGGCTTTCCGGATCACGGCGTCATCGTGATGGGCTGCCGCGATGGCCAGCCCGCTCACGATCTCGCGTTGATAAAGGATGCGGCAACTTGGGGCGAACTGACGTCGGCGTTTCGTCAGATCATCGCCAAGGCAGGCGCGGCTTTTGTCGAAACGGACATGCGCGCGCACCGCAATCCCAGGCGGATGCGCGCGATTAAACGCGCGACGATCGACCTTGCACGCCGTGCCAGAAGCCCGTGCCCTAAATGCGGTCGGCCTGGGTATGCCCTGACCGAGCGGCTTCCAGGCCTGCCATGTTCGTGGTGCGGCGAGCCGACGGTGCTGACCAAGGCAGACGTTCAGTCATGCGCCGGATGCAGCTGGCGGGTCGAGCGCGCGGTCGAGGCTAAAGCGGCCGACCCCGCGCACTGCGGGGAGTGCAATCCATGAGCTGGGAGGAAAGGGTGTGAGAGTTGAGACAGGAGCCTAAAATCATACTAGCGGTGGCGGATGCCCAAATCGCACACGAGCGATTGGCTGAAACAGGCGCTTCGAACAGCAGACGGACTGGATCCGATCGGGCTGCAGAACGATGTTGAGATGCTCAAGCATCTCATCGGTCCCCGAGCGCAGGTCGAGGTCGAAATCGCGATGGCCCCCGTTCGTATTCGTCAGAGGGAATGACCGAAACGACTGATTGCGAGGGTTAAGCCAAGCTTTAACGTACGACAGGTTTCAAGTGCTGGGAGCGCGGTTGGGAGCGCTTGTAATGTTAGCGGCAACAGCCAAGCGTTCTG
>JANPAM010000094.1:0-3604 GCA_031429915.1 Sphingomonadales bacterium
CCGGATTTGCGCGCTTCGACCGAAAACGAGAACGGCGCGTTATTCTGGATACCTTGCGACTGAATATGGATCAGCTTCCCAGATTCACGGCGGATCGTGGTCAGGCCCTGACCTTGCCCGCGACAGTTATAGCTTACCGTCACCGAATTCGGGGTCGACCGCACAACATAGCGGCTGCAAGGCGTGTCGCCATGTTGAATTTGGGTCAACCGCGCGGGGTCGCCTACGCACAATTTATCAATCGCAACTCTCGAATTGCCACCGCCGACCGCACGCAATTGCCACAGGCCGCGATCAAGCGACTCGAGCAATGACAGGTCTGTGCCCTGCGCGAACGCAGTCGCACCGGCAGCCGCTGACACCGAAAGTAGGCCGATAGCGGCCAGTTGGGAGAGTTTCATTTTCATAATAATACGGTTCGTCACTCGAAAATTACAACGATGCGACTCTTTGTTATATCCGTTATATAGCATCAATCATGACCGAAATCACGATAGTATGTGGTATATGAACGATGAATGACTGATTATATGCGATGAATGGCGTAATTAATTGCACAAACTCGCCAGACTGATCGGAAACCGCCGTGAACAGAATTCGCAATCGACGACGATTTCGCCCGCTTCGTCGGCCATATCGGCGCGGTCTTCGGGTGGAAATTTGGCAATCACGTCACGGATATGCGCCATTTCGCAGCGGCAGCCCTTCGTCAAAGCAGTTCCGCTCTCGATCAAAACCTGATCTTCTTCATGGAACAGCCGCCAGACGATTTCTTCGAGCGGTAGCACCGGATCGCACAGTTCATCGCGGCCAGTCGTACCCGATAATGCCGACACATGCTCCCATTCCGGGTGGTCAAGCCGGACGTGAAGCCGCTCGCGTCCTTCCTCGCCCTCGGGCAAATGCTGGACGAGGATACCGCCAGCGATACAGCGGCCCTCTATATGGTGGACCCCAACGCGGATCATTGTCGGAATTTGTTCGGACTGGACGAAGTAATGTTCAGCGGCTTCCGAAAGCGATGCGCCCTCAAGCGGCACGATCCCCTGATACCGTCCGCCGCCTTCGCCTACCGGCAACGCCCGGTCGAAAGTGATCGCCAGATAGCCAGTGCCGAATAGTCCGAACAGCGTGGAATCGGCTGGCAACGCCGCGACCGCGTCTGCATCGAACTGGACATAGCCCCTGACCGCGCCGTCCTTGTAATCGCATACCAGCAACCGAATCGCGCCCTTGTTGGTTTGCGCTTGCATCGTCAGTTGGCCGTCAGCCTGCTTGAGCGACGCGCCGAGTAGCGCGGTCAGCACCAAAGCCTCGGCCAGCGTTTTCTCGATCAACGGCGGGTAGGAATGCGCCGAAAGTATCTCCGACAACACGCCATCAAGCCGCACGAGCCGACCGCGCGCGTGACGATCAGGGAGCGAAAAGCGCAAAGGCTGGTCGCCGAAAGTTTCGGGCTGCGACGCCATTAGAGCTTTCCGAAGCACCACAATAAAATCGATTTCTGTGCGTGAAGCCGGTTTTCGGCTTCATCCCAGATCAGCGACTGCGGACCGTCGATTACTCCATCGGTCACTTCCTCGCCGCGGTGCGCTGGCAGGCAATGCAGGAACTTCGCATCGGGCTTGGCGGTCGCCATCAGCCGCTCGTTGACCTGATACGGCATCATCGCCGCGATCTTGTTGTGCGCATGGTCCTGCCCCATCGACACCCAGGTGTCGGTAATAACGATATCGGCACCTGCAACGGCCTCTGCGGCATCGCGGGTTACAGTAACCGCAGCACCACTTGCCTTTGCGGCATCAATGAAGGCGGCGTCGCACTCATAGCCCTGCGGCACAGCGATCCGGACGTTGAATTTGAACAACCCGGCTGCCTCGACAATCGAATTAAGCACATTATTGCCATCGCCGAGCCATGCGGCTTCAAGCCCCGGCAGCGGCTTGCCCTGCTCGACGATTGTCAGCAAATCGGCGACAATCTGGCACGGATGCGACAGGTCGGTCAGTCCGTTGATTACGGGCACGCTACTATACTCCGCCATTTCCTCGATCTTCGAATGGTCGTCGGTGCGGATCACAATCGCATCGACATAGCGTGACAGCACGCGCGCGGTATCTGCAACGCTCTCGCCGCGCCCAAGCTGCATCTGCCCCGCCGCCATAAACATAGAGTCGCCGCCCAACTGCTTCATCGCCATTTCGAACGATGTGCGCGTACGCGTCGAATTCTTCTCGAAGATCATACCAAGCGTATGGCCCGCCAGCGGCGCGTCGGGGTCGGCCTTGCCCTTCGGCCAGCCGGTGCGTGCTGCCTTGCGGTCCATCGCGTCGGCGAGCATCGCTGCAATCGCGTCCCCGCCAGCGTCCGACAAGTTCAGGAAGTGCCTAATCACGCCGCTTCCGGCATCTGGTAACTCGCTGCCCCTGCCGACAGTTTTTCCATAAACGTCGCAATCTCAGCATCGCCGATGTTGAGCGGTGGCAGCACGCGGAAGGTGTTGTCGCCGGCCGCGACGCACAGCAGCCCATGATTATCGCGCAGATGCGCCACAAACGCGCGTGCCTCGTGAGTCATCATCACGCCGAGCATCAACCCCTTGCCGCGAACGCCGGTGAACAGGTCGGGATAGTTGCCGATAAACTGCTCAAGTGAAGAACGGAGCTTGTCGCCGGTAGCCCGTACCTGAGCCAAAAACTCGTCATTGGCCACCACGTCCCACACCGCCTGACATGCCGCCATCGCAAACGGGTTGCCACCATAGGTCGATCCGTGTGTGCCGACAGTCATCCCGCGCGCAGCCTTTTCGGTGGCAAGGCAAGCCCCGACAGGGAAGCCTCCGCCGAGGCCTTTTGCGGTCGCCATGATGTCTGGGTCGATGCCATATTGTTCGTGGCAGTACAGCGTGCCGGAGCGGGCAACGCCGCATTGCACTTCGTCGAGGATCAGCATCAAGTCATGCTCGTCGGCCAACGCACGCAGCCCCTTCATGAACGCCTCCGATGCCGGACGAACGCCGCCCTCGCCCTGAATCGGCTCGACCAGGAATCCGGCGGTGCTCGGTCCAATCGCCGCCTTCGCGCCTTCGAGATCGTCGAAGTCCACGTATTTGAAACCGTTCAGCAAAGGCGAAAAGCCCTTGTGCATCTTTTCCTGAGTGCTCGCCGAAATCGTCGCCATCGTCCGGCCGTGGAAGGCGTTTTTGAAGGTGATAATCTCGAAGCGTTCGCTACCCTGCGACTGGTGATAGGCACGCGCAGTCTTGATCGCGCACTCGACCGCCTCGGCCCCCGAGTTGGTGAAAAACACAGTGTCGGCAAAGGTCGTATCGACCAGCCGCTGCGCAAACGCCTCACCTTGCGGGCTGCCATACAGGTTCGACACGTGCATCAATGTCGCGGCCTGATCCTGGATCGCCTTGGTCAGATGAGGATGGCCGTGACCAAGCAGATTAACCGCGATGCCAGCCGCAAAATCAAGCGCCCTGCTGCCATCCTCCGAAATCAGCCAAGCCCCCTCGCCGCGCACTGGCCGGAACCCGCAACGGGGATAGACTGGCATTAACGGGGTAATCGACATTTTTGCGTTCCTCCAAAAGCAACAA
>JANPAM010000095.1:0-5745 GCA_031429915.1 Sphingomonadales bacterium
GATGCGCGCAAATATAAACCCAAGAAGGCTGGCGATTAAGCGGCTTACTGGTTACATGGGCCGCCACGAATCGAGACGCTTGAACGGTGGCCCTATGATTGACATTCCCCTCGGACTGACTTTTGACGACGTGCTTTTGCGGCCCGGCGAGTCCGAAATTTTGCCGAGCCAGGCCGACACGCGGACTAGGCTGACCAAGTCGATTTCGCTTAACATTCCGGTGTTGTCGTCGGCGATGGACACCGTGACCGAGGCGAAGATGGCGATTGTTATGGCGCAGCTTGGCGGCATTGGCGTGCTTCATCGCAACCTGAGTATCGAAGAACAATGCGCGGCGGTTCGCCAAGTAAAGCGCTTCGAGAGCGGGATGGTGGTCAACCCGATCACGATTGATCCGGGCGCGACGCTGGCCGAGGCGCGGGCGATTATGGCTGACAACGCGATTTCCGGGATTCCAGTCGTTGAGGCCAACGGGCGGCTTGCGGGCATCCTCACCAACCGCGACGTGCGCTTTGCCGAAAATCCGGGGCAGTTGGTATCCGAGTTGATGACCCATGAAAATCTGGCGACGGTGTCGTCGGGGGTTACTCAGGAAGATGCGCGTCGGTTGCTTCACCAGCGGCGGATCGAAAAATTGCTGGTGGTCGATGCCGACTATCATTGCATCGGGCTAATTACTGTCAAGGATATCGAGAAGGCAGTGAACTATCCGCATGCGACCAAGGACGAGACCGGACGTTTGCGCGTTGCGGCGGCAACTACGGTCGGAGAGAAAGGCTTGGCGTACACCAAGGCGCTGATCGATGCAGAGTGCGACCTGATTGTCGTTGATACAGCGCATGGGCACAGCAAAATGGTTGCGGCAGCGGTTGCCGAGATCAAAAAGATGTCGCCCGATGTTCAGGTTGTGGCTGGCAATGTTGCCACCGCCGAAGCGACCCGCGCGTTGATCGACGCAGGCGCTGATGGGATCAAAGTTGGCATCGGGCCGGGGTCTATTTGTACCACCCGCGTCGTTGCTGGTGTTGGGGTGCCGCAACTGACCGCTGTCATGGAGTCGGCTGCAGAAGCCGCGAAATCGGGCATTCCTGTTATCGCCGACGGCGGGCTTCGCACGTCGGGCGACGTTGCCAAAGCGCTGGCCGCTGGTGCTTCGTCCGTGATGGTAGGGTCGTTGCTGGCGGGAACCGAGGAAGCGCCGGGCGATACATTCCTGTATCAGGGGCGGACATACAAATCCTATCGCGGCATGGGTTCGGTCGGCGCAATGGCACGCGGGTCGGCGGACCGGTATTTCCAGCAGGATATTCAGGACCAGCTAAAACTCGTACCCGAAGGCATTGAAGGGCAAGTGCCATATAAAGGCCCGGCTCGTGACGTCATCCACCAACTCGTCGGCGGGGTTAAGGCGGCGATGGGCTATACCGGATCGCGGACTATCGAGGATTTACAGGCCCGCGCCCGCTTCGTTCGGATCACCAATGCGGGGCTTCGTGAGAGCCATGTGCACGATGTGACAATCACGCGCGAAGCGCCTAACTATCCTACGCGTTAACCCATGAGGCCAGCGGCTCGTCTGCAATCGGCAATCGACCTGCTCGACGCGATAATCATTGCCGCGCGCGATGGCGGTGCGTCTGCCGATCAGCTTGCCAAGCGGTTTTTTGCCGAGCGGCGCTATGCAGGGTCGAAGGACCGGCGAGCGGTGCGTGATCTGGCGTGGTCGGCAATCCGCCGCTTTGGCGAGCGCCCTGATAATGCCCGCGCTGCGTTTGTCGCGATGGCGGACAGCGATGTCGATCTGGCCGCTTTATTCGACGGCAGCGATTACGGCCCGGCTGCAGTTGGTGCCAACGAACTGCGTTCAGGCGGCGGATTGCTGCCGCAATGGATATTGCCGCATTTCGCCGAACTGGTCGATGAAACCGAGCGCAAGGCCCTGCTTGACCGCGCTCCACTCGATCTTCGTGTTAATGCGCTCAAAGCATCGCGCTATGCCGTTGCGGCAGACATGGATGCGCAGATTTTACCGCAATCGCCATATGCGCTTCGTTTGCCCACCGGCCAAGCAGTCGACAACCACCCTGCCATCTTCGAAGGCCGAGCCGAAATTCAGGATCTCGGCAGCCAGTTGATCGTCGATGCCTGCGAGGCAAAACCCGGCATGACCGTGCTCGACCTCTGTGCTGGCGCTGGCGGCAAGACGCTCGGTCTGGCCTCTTATATGCAAGGCAAAGGCCGCTTGATCGCCAGCGATACCAACCGCGCCCGGCTTGATCAATTGACGCGGCGTGCCAATCGGGCAGGAGCGCTCGAAATCGAAACGATGCTGCTCAACCCCGGCAAAGAGCGAACAATGCTGGCTGATCTGGCGGGAGCGTGCGACGTCGTGCTGATCGATGCGCCGTGCTCGGGTAGCGGCACATGGCGGCGCAATCCCGAAACCCGCTGGCGGCTCAATCCGGCTCGCTTGGAACAGGTGATTGCCGCTCAAGCCAATCTCCTCGACATCGCTGCAGAAATGGTCGCACCCGGCGGGCATTTGGTTTATGCTGTCTGCTCGTTGCTCGATGATGAGGGCAGGGGGCAAATGACTGCGTTTTTGGATCGACACGATGGATGGCGCGGCGCACGCGTTACGCTTCCCGCTGGCCGCGAACATGGCATCGGTACTCTGTTGACCCCGCACCATGACGGCACTGACGGATTTTACTTCGCGAAGGCGCAAAAGCTGTGATAGCGATTGACGTCAAACATATCTGGAAGCTGATTATGCGTTTTTCACCCGCCGCCATTGCCCTGTCGCTTACGCTTGCGATGATTTCGAGTGCGTCCTTAAGCAAAAAGCCGGATCACATTATCGACCCGCAATCGCTTGCATTGGTCATCGCGGGCGATGAAGCGGCGAAGGTGGGTGCGCTTGAAGATGCCATCAGCTGGTATGAAACCGCTTTGGCGGTCGATCCGCGCAATCGCGGTGCGTATGTGCAGATGGCGCGAGCGGTGAACGCGCAAGGACTTGGCGGCAAGGCGATCCGTTTTTACAACGAAGCGCTCGAGCTTGATCCCAATGACCAGTTGGCGCTGGTCGAGCAGGCCGATACGATGATCGCCAAAGGCGCGGTCGATCAGGCACGGAAAAACATCGCCCGGCTGAAGATGCTGTGCCGTTCGAATTGCACTGCGGTTGACCGGCTCGCACTGGCGGCGAACAAGGCAGGCGAAAAGCCGCAAATGCAAGCGAGTGCGGTCGAGATCAAGCCGGTGGTTGGTGAAGCGGCCGCTGTGAAGCCGAATTAACGCGCGGTCCGTCGTCATTTTGAACTTGTTTCAGGATGACAGGCGACGGTGGTGCGTTATCCTGAAACAAGTTCAGGATGACGAGAGTTTTTGAGTTAAATCAACGCCTCAAACTCAGCCAACACCGCCTCATAAAGCCGCTTCTTGAAAGGCACAATCAACTGCGCCAATTGCGCAGGCGGAACCCATTGCCATTTTGAAAACTCGGCATGTTCGGTTGCGATGTTGACGTCGCTGTCCTGCCCCTTGAAGCGCATCAGGAACCAGCTTTGCCGCTGGCCGCGGTATATGCCGCCCCAGATTACACCCATCAATTCGGGCGGCAGATCGTAATAATGCTCCTGGGCGCTCTCGGCGATTATATCGACCAGATCGGCGCTAATGCCGGTTTCCTCGCTCAGCTCGCGCAAAGCCGCCTCGCGCGGGGTCTCGCCTTTGTCGATCCCGCCCTGCGGCATTTGCCACGCATCGCCTTCGGGTGCTTTGTCGATCCGCTGTCCAACGAACACCTGTCCATTCATATTGGCAAGCATGATCCCCGCGCACGGGCGATAGGGTAACTCGGACGGCTTTTTCATGCGTCGGCCAGTATTTCCGCCAGCATAGATTTCAGCGCGTCCATATTGCCTTCGATATCGCCTTGAGTTGATGGAATCCCTTGGCGGACGTTGATATGGCCGTGAATATTGCCATTCGCACTGCGGTGCTCGACGCGGACACCGTCGGTTTTTAGTCGAGCGACATAGGCTAGGCCTTGATCACGCAATGGATCTAGACTCGCCGTTGTGACAAGGCTGGGTGGCATTCCGGTCTGGTCAAAGTTCAAAGGCTCTGAACGATAATCACCCGGCATCGCGGCGTGGGCGTCGCTGAAATAATCCATTGCCGAGGCGGTGAGCAAATGCCCCTCGGCAAAATCACGCATACTCGGCCAGTCGGTATCGAGTGTTACAACGGGATAAATCGGATGCTGCAATAGCACTGGCACAGCCGCTGGATCGTCGCGAAGCGCCATTGTCGTCACGATCGTCAGGTTGCCGCCAGCACTATCGCCCGAAGTGATCAGGCCTGTGACTTCGAGTCCCAGTTCCGGCGGACTATTGGCGATCCAGCGGGTTGCTGCTTCACAGTCTTCGGCGGGGGCCGGGAACGGATGCTCGGGCGAAAGTCGGTAATCGATCGAAATCACCGGCAAGTCCAGCAGCCGCGCGATTTCGGCGCAATAGGGCTCGTAAGTATGGAGGCTGCCAATGACGAACCCGCCGCCGTGGTAGAATACCATTACCGGGCCAGCGCCACGAGATTCGCGCTTGTCATAAATGCGGGCTGGGATGTCACCGGCAGGACCGGGGATTGAGATATCCCGGATCACCGCAAGTTCGCCCACGGGCGCGTCGGCAACATCGCGCATAGCGGCTGTTAATGCGCGTGCCTCGTCCGCACTCACTTCATAAAATTTAGGACCGGGAACTGCGTTCAGGAATTGCAGAAACATCGCCACGTCGGGCCGCACATAAGGTGGTTCACTGGTCACATCATTCTCCCGTTTGCCCGACTTGCCAAACCGCCCATACGACAGATTGGCACATCTCCCCATAGATTTTCTAAATTGCAGTGCCAAGCGAAACGGCTTAGGCGTGTTAGCAATAAATTTGCAAAATTACGGGCTGAAACACATGGCTACCGCATTCAAGGATGAACAAACGGGCGCTCGATTGCCCGAGAGTAGCGATGCGGTTGTCGTTCGCTTTGCCGGAGATAGCGGCGACGGGATGCAGCTTACCGGTGGACAATTCACTTTGTCGGCGGCGCTGGCGGGTAATGATTTTGCGACATTCCCCGACTTTCCAGCGGAAATTCGCGCTCCCTTGGGCACTTTGTTCGGTGTCTCGGCGTTCCAGATCAACTTTGGATCGTCGGCGATTGATACAGCGGGCGATCAGCCCGACGTGCTGGTGGCGATGAACCCGGCGGCGCTTAAAACCAATGTCGGCGCGCTGCGCGAAGGCGGTTTGATAATCGCCGACACCGGCGAATTTTCGCAGCGTAATCTTGATAAGGCGAAATACACCAGCAATCCGATTGAAGACGGCAGTCTGGCCAAATGGCAATTGCTGGCCTTTGATATCAGCGCGCTGACATTGGAGGCGGTCAAGCCGTTCGGCATGGGCAATAAGGATGCGCTTCGTTGCAAGAATATGTGGACGCTGGGGCTGTCGCTCTGGATGTTCGACCGCGACCGGCAGCCGATTGTTGACTGGCTGAATGCGAAGTTTGCCAAAAATCAGGTGCTGGCCGATGCCAACATCGCGGCTTTGAACGCGGGACATGCTTATGGCGAGACCGCAGAACTTTCAGGGCCACTCAAGCAGTTTCATGTGGATGCTGCGCCTGTATCACCGGGACTGTATCGCACCGTCACTGGCGCGGAGTCGATTTCGTTCG
>JANPAM010000096.1:0-12105 GCA_031429915.1 Sphingomonadales bacterium
CCGGACGGATGATGGACGCAGCAGAAGCGGAACGATCAGGATTGGTCGCGCGCGTCGTGCCTGCGGCGGAACTGGTTGACGAGGCGGTCAAGACCGCCAACGCAATTGCCGCGATGGCCCCGCTGGCGGCAATTGCTACCAAGGAAATGGTCAACGCCGCGTTTGAGACCACGTTGCAGCAAGGCATCGTCTTTGAACGCCGCCTGTTCCACGGACTGTTTGGTAGCGACGATCAAAAAGAAGGAATGGCGGCATTTGTCGAAAAACGTCCCGGCAATTGGACCGGCAAGTAAACGTTTCACATATCCTAACGGTAATCAGTAAGCTGGATTAACCCGCTTAACTTCCTGAAATTTGCCGAGACCGCAGCCAACGCCTTCCTGCAATCGGCCACCGTAATTTTCTACAACGCGGATGATATCCACGCTGCACAATTGGCTGGTCGATGTCCGGTAGGAGAATGCATCGTCGCGTCTTAACCCGGAGCAGCTGTAGGGCAGGGTATTGCGATAGGTTTTTCCGCCTGCCATTTTGAAGTCGATCGTGCTGTCATCGACGATCTTGGTCGAGCGGATCCGCTGAATCGACACGCAGCTTTTGGGTTCGCCCACCGCGCTGACCTCGGGCGCCTTTTCGCGAGCATAAGCCACCGCAAGTCCGCTCGATGCCAAGCCGAATGCGCCTAAAATGACCAATGCTTTTCTCATAACAATCTCCAGACGGCTCATTGAATAGACGAGTTTACCTTAACTTTGGCTGACTTTGTTTTTGGCACGGGAGTTTTAGTCTTGAACCGACACAAATCCGCCACCGGACATCGCCAGCATTCGGGTGTCCGCGCCTTGCAAATATAACGGCCGTGAAGGATCAGCCAATGATGAGCGCCAATGCGGAAAGGTTGCGGTGTAACTTTTTCAAGCATTTTTTCGACGACCAGCACTGTTTTGCCGGCAGCGAGACCGGTCCGGTTGCCGACCCGGAATATATGCGTATCGACAGCAAAGGTTTCCGCCCCGAATGCAGTGTTCATGACAACGTTAGCGGTCTTGCGGCCGACCCCCGGCAAAGCCTCAAGCGCATCGCGGTCGGCAGGCACTTCGCCCCCGTGTTTGCTCACCAGTATTTCCGACAAGGCAATCACGTTCTTCGCCTTGCCGTTGAACAAACCGATTGTTTTAATATGCGTTTTCAGCCCTTCAACGCCCAACGCAACCATCTGTGTGGGCGTTTTGACCTGCGTGAACAATGCTCGAGTCGCCTTGTTCACGCCGATATCGGTGGATTGTGCCGAACACACGACCGCGACTAGCAACTGATAGACATTGCCGTAAGCGAGCTCGGTTTCAGGCGAAGGATTTGCCTCCGCCAGCCGCCGGTAAAATTCGAAGATGTCGGCTTTTTTCACGCTCCGACTTCCGAAAGTTCGATCCGCCAGAATTGCGTTTCCGCTCCCTCGATACCGAAATCACTGTCGTTCGACAGTATTAACTGGCCCGACGGCAGAAAGATCATTCCTTCCAAATCGGCAGGAACTTCGGAATGATCGTCGCTTGAAAATGCCAATGTCTTTTCAAGGATCGCGATGCCAGCCGCCATCATATCTTTGCGCGACATCTGTTCGAGCGTGGGCCGTGTTGCAGGTTGCGACATGGCGATAGGTATAGCGTGAGCCGAACCAAGCGCGCACCGATAGATTTTGGTACTAAGTGTGATGCGCTCGAGAACAAGAAGGTCACCGTTTGGCATCAATTGGATTTCGCTAACTTTTATGTCGCTGCGCGATACTTTTCCGACCGAAGCGTCGCGTCGGAAATCGTCAGGATTGTCTAGCGGATAGACATATTCGGCAAGCAATGCCCCAGTCTTGGCATTAAGTTTCCAAATACGGACATGGCGACTCCGTTCGTGCGCCTCGCGGTCAGGGTGCGCAAGCGGGCTTTGGAACGCCACGAAAAGCGAGGCACCATTAGCCGATGCGGTGACCGCTTCGAAACCGCGATTGAGCTTACGTGCGGCCGCAATTGCGGGCAATGCGTCGACCACAGGATAGGCGGCGCCCTCGAACGAGGCGGCAAGATCGTGCGGAACCCAGCGGACCAATACGCGCCCCTTGCGGTCAACGCAGAGTAACGATGGGCCATATTCGTCGGCAATCCAGAAGCTGCCATCGGGCATTGCCGCAATCCCTTCGCTATCGACACCATTGGGGTCGGTGGGGAGTGCGTTGCCAGCCAAGTCATAGACCGGTTCAAATTCCGCATGAGGGCTATATGGTACGGGTAGGCCACTAATCGGTTGCCCATTGGCATCAGTAAATGCGGTGACTTCTTCCAAAACAATAGAATTGCCATCAATCCGGAATCGCGCCAGCGCCGGGCCAGTGGAAGGCAGCGGCATGATCTTGGCGCCGTCGATTGCTGCAAGTGGCCGCAGATGCTCAGTGCCATACCTGTCGGCAGCGGCGCCAGGTTTTATGTTTGGCCCACGGTCACCAACGCCCCAGAATATATCGGGTGGATCAGTGGGCGATTGGCACAACCCTGACGCAAGGCTCCGCGTTAACCGCATGACACCCGCCGGCAAAGCAATGTCGGTCAAATGCGCGTCGGTCCAGGAAAGTCGCTTTATGGAATGCTTTGCAAACATGGCACTGGCATTAGTGCGGAGCGCTGCCTCATGCTACGAACAATTGTTACTATGGTGCAGAAACGGCAGTCAGTTGCGAGGAAATACGCCCGATTTTTACCGAACCACTTCCATTACGGGCAATTGGAGTGCTGACACCATTTTATCAAGTTCAGCCTTGGCCTCTGGCTGCGCTCTGGCAAAATCGGGAATAAACTTCAGATCGAATACGGTCATGCCGAGAAGAAACAATTCGCGATAGGCAACGCGTTCACCTAAGCCATCGACCAAGCGGAACCCGGCCTTCGGAGCGAGTTCGTTGAGCGCTTGCTTCACCCTCGACTGATTGGCTGTACCCGACTTGCGTTGGCGATTCTGCGTTACAACCCAATCTACCGGTGGATTACCCTGATAGTCTCTGACCTCGCGCATTTCTTGCACCAGCTTGGAGAAATTGCCAAAGCGTTTGAGCTTCATTGATACCGGGTCAAACTGCCCGAGCAGATCCAGATCGACAAACGAACCGTTCACTGGCGTCACCAAGGTGTCGGCCATTGCGATTGCCAGACGTGCCATAGGTGAATCGTGGCCGGGGGCATCGATCAGGATTAGTCTGCATCCGAACCGATCCGTGCAATTTCCTGATTGAGCGACGCCCCGGTCTGGTGACGCAGAGTAACATTTTTGGGGCGGGGTAGTTCTATTTTTAACCGCCGCGCCGTGCCTTCGCGATTTTCGAGCGCACGGTTCAGTGTCTGCTGGCGGTGATCGAGGTCGATGGCTGCGACCTTGAAGCCGGCATTGCACAGCGCCATGCAGGTATGAAAGGCAAAGGTCGATTTGCCAACGCCGCCCTTTTCATTGGCGAATACCGTAACATGGCCGCGCGATTGTGGCCGCGCCTTTAATTCGCGCGACATGACAAGCGCGCAATCGCCGCTCGGAGCCAGCGGCTCGTCAGCCAATAGCCAGCTTGGCTCGATAGCCGTAGCCTCTGATAAACCGTGTGTCATGCGCGCCCCCTTGGCTCCGACTCGGATTCACCAGTCCGGAGTTATCCACAGGTTGGACAATAGTAAAACAACTGCAACCCGTTAAACGACACAACCCGTTTTTACTCGCAAGAATTTATTATAAACCTTTGAATTAGAACAATTATTATAAATGTAAATTGTACTAATTTTGCCTGACTGCTTGGGAGGTCGTCATAATCAGGCTAAAAACTGGTCCATACGGTAGCGGCCCGGGCCTTGCTCCGACAACCAAATCGCGGCCTTAATCGCACCGCTGGCAAACACCGCCCGGCTTTCGGCGCGGTGGGTTAGTTCGATCCGTTCATTGTCCGAGGCGAAGATGACATTGTGGTCGCCAGCGACGCTGCCGCCGCGAAGGCTTGCAAAACCAATGGTGCCTTTGCCGCGCGCACCGGTGATGCCGTCGCGCCCGCGTTCGCTGTTGGTCTTCAGGTCGATGCCGCGGCCTTTGGCAGCGGCCTCGCCCAACAGTAAAGCGGTGCCAGACGGCGCATCGACTTTGTGCCGGTGGTGCATCTCGACGATTTCGATGTCCCAGTCGTCTCCCAATTGAGTTGCAGCCTGCGCGACCAACGCGGCCAACATGTTGACACCAAGCGATGTGTTGCCAGTCTGGAGAACCGCAATGTCGCGCGCGGCGTCGTCGATGAGAAAATGGTGGCGTTCTTCAAGGCCGGTAGTGCCGATGACGATTGGCTTGCCAGCGGCGACGCAAGCATCAAGCGTGGCCTCAAGCGCGTGTGGCGAGGAAAAATCGACAAGCACATCCGACGCCGCGATCAATGCAGCGAGATCATCACCCTGATCGACACCGCCTGCATGGGTCTGTCCAGCGGCTTCGATTGCGTCGACCAAAGCCGCGCCCATTCGTCCTGCGCTGCCGATGATTCCGATTGCCGTCATGATTGCCCTGTAAATAGATTTTGTGCTTCATGGGGCAGATGAAGCCCATTCGCAACATAGTGATTCTCACCGGCGCCGGTATCAGCGCGGAGAGTGGCATTGATACATTCCGCTCGGCGGGCGGGCTTTGGGAGCAGCATAGGGTTGAGGATGTGGCAACGCCCGAGGCCTTTGCGCGCGATCCCGATCTGGTGCTTCGCTTTTACGACATGCGCCGTGCGCGAATACAGGAGGTCGAGCCGAACGCCGCGCATCATGCGCTGGCCCGGCTGGATGCGGAGTGGGGAGGGGGACTGTTGATTGTCACGCAGAACGTCGACGATTTGCACGAGCGGGCAGGAGCAAAACGGCTGCTCCACATGCATGGCGAACATCTGAACGCATGGTGTCTGGCTTGTGATACGCGGACGGCGTGGCACGGGACACTGTTTGAACGGCCAGCCTGTCCGGCATGTGGGGTAACAGGGCAACTTCGGCCTGATATCGTCTGGTTTGGCGAAATGCCCTACCGGATGCAGGAGATATACGCGGCACTGAACCGGGCGGATTTGTTTGTCAGCATCGGCACCTCGGGCGCGGTTTATCCGGCAGCCGGCCTTGTGCGAGAAGCGCGCGAGCACGGGGTGCGGACGCTGGAACTCAATCTTGAGCCGAGCCAGGGGAGCCACTGGTTCGACGAGGCACGGCATGGCGCTGCGACCGAGGTGGTGCCGGCGTGGGTGGACGAGATTTTAGGCGCTTAGGTTACCGCAACTCGAACACGCCGGATCTTTGGGCAAAGTAATCGTCCGCATCGCCGGTTTTAGCCCGTCGAACAAATGCAACTTGCCCGCTGCGTCATCACCAAAGCCTGTGAGGAAGCGGATCGCTTCCATCGCGGCAAAGCTTCCCATCACGCCGCACATCGCACCCAGCACGCCTTGAGTTGCGCAATCATCGCAGTCATCGGGGTCATGCGCGTCCCCGACGAAACAGCGGTAGCAGGGACGGTCAGTATGATATCCGGTGAAGGTACCGATCTGCCCGTGGAACTGGCCGATGGCGGCGCTAACTAAAGGGACTTTGGCGGCAAGGCACAGATCGTTGACCAGCAACCGCGTTGCGAAATTGTCGCTGCCGTCGATCACGGCATCAACGCCTGTCAGAATTTCAGATGAGGTATCCCGGTCGACACGCCGTCTGATTGCATGGAATTGGACATCGGGATTGAGACGGGTGACGGCTGCTTTCGCCGCTTCGACTTTCGCCTCTCCAATTTGCTCCGCGCTGTAAAGCACCTGACGCTGGAGATTGGATAGCGACACGACATCGCCATCGACGACGCTGATTGTGCCAACGCCTGCCGCCGCTAGATAGTGGATTGCCGGACAGCCAATCCCACCCGCACCGATTAGCAGGACATGGGAGGAGAGCAACTTCGCCTGACCGGCACCGCCGATATCGCGCAGCACGATATGGCGGGCATAGCGGTCGAGTTGCTGGTCGTTAAGCGTCATACGCCCGTCGAACCAAAGCCCCCGGCACCGCGTAACGTCTCGTCGATCTCTTCGACTTCGACCATCCTCGCATGCTGCACCGGTGCAACAACGATCTGCGCGATGCGGTCGCCTTTGGTGATCTGGAAATCATCGTCGCCAAGATTAGCGAGAATAACCTTAACCTCGCCACGATAATCGCTGTCGATGGTGCCCGGCGTGTTTAGACAGGTGACTCCGTTTTTCAGCGCCAGTCCCGAGCGCGGGCGGACCTGCACTTCGTAACCATGCGGAATTGCAAAAGCGAAACCTGTTGCGACCGCGAGCCGTTTGCCGATCCGCAACGTGACACTTTCAGCCGAACAAATGTCCATGCCCGCCGCACCTTTGCTTGCATAATCTGGCAAAGGCAGGCCTGCGCCGTTTGGCAGGCGCTTGACCCGGACTTCGACCGGTGGGGGCTTAGGCAATTTCATCGGCGACCTTTTCCATCAATTTTCGGGCAATGGCGTCTTTTGACGTTTCGGGCCAGCTTTCGACGCCGTCTTTGGTCACGACATGGAACGCGTTGTTATCGCCGCCCATCACGTCACCCGACACATCATTGGCAACAATCCAGTCACATCGCTTCTTGGCGAGTTTCGCGGTTGCATGCTCAACAATTTTCTCGGTCTCCGCAGCAAAGCCAATCAATAGCTTCGGTCGAAGTTTATGTTGTGCCAAACTTGCGAGAATGTCAGGATTTTCAGTTAATGCGAGCGGTGGAACGACGTTTCCATCCTTTTTGATCTTCTGCTCCGGCACATCAGCAGCGCGCCAGTCGGCGACGGCGGCAACCAGTATCGCGACGTCGGCTGGCAGCGCCTTCTCAACCTCAGCCTGCATTTCAAGTGCGCTTTCGACGTCGATGCGGATGACGCCCGGCGGAGTTACCAAATGGACGGGTCCCGCTATAAGTGTCACTTCGGCTCCCATTTCGGCAGCCGCCTGCGCAATGGCAAAGCCCTGACGGCCCGAAGACCGGTTCGCGATATAGCGGATGGGATCAATGGCCTCATAAGTCGGCCCAGCGGTGACAACCACGCGCTTTCCAAACAAACGGCGGTGGATTTCCTCGGCGAAATCGGGCTGCGCCTCCAGCGCTTTCGGGATTGTGCTTGGCGCACGCCCACTGGTCAGCGCTGCATCAAACGCATGGCCCAGCATCGCGCAAATCCGCGCGGCAACCTCAGGCGGCTCCGGCAGGCGACCGGGGCCGAATTCACCGCACGCCATGCTGCCTTCGTCGGGCTCCATGACGATCATGCCGTCTTCGCGCAGCTGTTTCAGATTGCGCTGGGTCGCCGGATGGTTCCACATCCGGACATTCATCGCAGGCACCGCCAGCACTGATTTGTCGGTGGCAAGCAATATCGTCGTCGCCAAATCGTCGGCGATCCCCGCTGCGGCCTTCGCCAACATGTTAGCGGTAGCGGGGCAGATAACGATCAGGTCTGCCTGCCGCGAAAGCTGGATATGCCCAATCTCGCGCTCCTCCTTGAGGTCGAACATATCGCCATAGACCTGGTCCTCGGTCATCACGCCCATCGACAGCGGCGTGACAAATTCGGTTGCGCTCTTGGTCATCACCGCGCGCACCGCGATGCCTTGGCGCTTCAGCAAACGAACGAGTTCGAGAGCTTTGTAAGCGGCAATGCCTCCAGTGACGATTAGCAGGATGGACTTTGCGGCCATGAGATTATCCTAACACCGCCATCGCAACCGCGCCAGTTATGCCGGCTGCGGCTGCGACCAGCACATACTCCCACCAAGCGCCGCCTCTGCTTTCACTCCGGTCCCAGATCAGCTTGACCGGCGGCAACGGCGGTGCCTCCGGCGCGCCGCCCTTCTTGGGCAATTGGTCGTCCAACCGGCGTATGAGATCGGGGATCAGCTTCAACGTGTCGGCCTGCTTTCTCAGTCCATCTGCCAGCGCCGCCTCTGGCCCCAATTCGCCGCGAATCCAGTCGCGCACATATGGCGCTGCGACGTCCCACATGTTTATTTCGGGGTCGAGCGAAGTCGCGATGCCTTCGACCATCACCATCGTCTTTTGCAGCAGCAAGAGATGCGGCTGGGTCTGCATGTCAAAATCGCGGGTGATCGCGAACAAGCTGTCGAGCATCTGGCCGACCGACAATTCGCTAACCGGTTTGCCGCGTGTGGGTTCTCCGACGGCTCGAAGCGCGGTCGCGAATTCGTCGACATTGTGATAACTCGGCACATATTGCGCCTCGAAATGGATTTCGGCGACGCGTTTATAATTGCCCGTGGTCAGGCCATAGAGAATTTCCGCTAGCCAAAACCGCGCCTGCCGGTTGATGCGGCCCATGATGCCGAAATCAATAGCTACAATCGTACCGTCAGCGCGGACAAACAAATTGCCCTGGTGCATATCGGCATGGAAATAACCCTCCGATATGGCCTGGCGCAGGAATACGAGAACAAGTTTTTGGGCGAGAGCCTTCAAGTCGTGGCCGGCAGCCTTCAATGCCGCAATGTCTGCAATCTTGATACCATCGACCCAGTCAAGCGTCAGCACGCGTCCCGATGTGCGATCCCAATCAATTGCCGGAATAGCATAACCATCGACTGCGACCATCGCATCGCGGAGTTCTGACGCGCTGGCAGCTTCTCGGCGCAGATCAAGTTCTCTCAGCGTCCAGCGTTTCAAATTGGCGATTACGAGTTGGGGACGAAGGCGTGCCGCTTCTCCGCCCAGCGCCTCAAGATGCGCCGCCGCCCATTCATAAGTGTCAATGTCACGGGCAAATTGCTCGCGAATGCCGGGGCGGAGTACTTTTACCGCGACATCCTTGCCCTCGGTCGTTCGTGCCCGGTAAACCTGTGCAATTGAGGCAGCCCCGACGGCCACTGGATCGATATATTCAAAAAGTTCGGCGGCTGGTTTATTGAGGCTGCTGTCGATTTCGGCGTAAACCAGTTCGAACGGGGACGGCGGCAACTGGTCCTGCAACGTCAGCAAGTTGCGCGCCGGTTCAACCCCGATGATATCGGGTCGCGTTGCAAGCGTCTGGCCGAGCTTGATTGCGGCTGGACCGATGGCACGAAATGCACCTGCGTAATCGGGCACCTTTGGCTGACGCGCGCCCAGTCGAGCGATCCGGCACAGCCGTTTTACCTGTGGCGGTGTATTGCGGTCGTCCTCAATGGCGCGAAGCGCGCCGTGCCTTGCGAGAATCCGACCCCATTTGAGCAAGCGAAGAATGTGGGTTGCAGGACGTGTCATACAGAGGGTGTGTTAGACCTTCCAACCGCTGTGGATGGCAACGAGTCCACCCATGATCGGTTCGACTTTTGTCTGCACAAAACCAGCCTCGCCGATCATGCGTTTGAAATTTTGCATATCGGGGAAACGGCGGATCGACTCGACCAAGTAGCGGTAACTGTCTTCATCGCCCGCAATCGCCTTGCCGAGCCTGGGCACGAGCTTGTCGGAGTAGACGTCATAGACTTGAGCGAGGCCCGGCCATTCGACGGTCGAAAATTCCAGACAATAAAACCGCCCGCCAAACCGAAGCACGCGGTGCGCTTCTTTGAGGGCCGCAGGAATATCGGTGACGTTGCGGATGCCGAAAGCGATTGTGTAGGCGTCGAAATGCTTGTCGGGAAACGAGAGCGTTTCGGCATTTTGCGGCGACCAGATCAGGCTATCGATACCTCGCTCCACCGCGCGCTCCATACCCACGCCGAGCATGTCCTCGTTGATATCGGAAACGGTCACCCGCGCGCCCGATTTTTCCATCCGGAACGCAATGTCGCCGGTGCCACCCGCCATATCGAGAATATCTTCGCCGTCGCGTGGCTTAACGCGGCGGACAAATTTGTCTTTCCAAAGCCGGTGCATCCCGCCAGACATGGCATCGTTCATCATGTCATATTTGCGCGCAACGTTGGAAAACACCCCGCTTACGCGCGCGGTCTTTTCTTCAGGGCTAACCTGTTCATAGCCAAAGGACACGGTATCAGTCATCGCAGCGTCTCTAGCCGATAGTTGCGCGGGCCGCAAAGGCTGTTAGGTGCAAAATCATATGCCCGAATTACCCGAAGTAGAAACGACCGTCGCCGGTCTGCGCAAGGTGCTCGAAGGCCAGAGGATATCGCGTGCGGAAACCTACCGCGCCGACCTGCGCTGGCCGATGCCGGTTGATTTGCGGCAAAGGCTGACGGGCGCGCGTATAACGGGGTTATCAAGGCGGGCCAAATATGGTCTGATCCATACTGACCGTGACGATATCCTGATCTTCCATCTCGGTATGTCTGGGCGCTGGCGGGTCGATCCTTCGGAGATCGAGAAGCACGACCATTTTGTGATCGAGACAGAGGGCGGTAGACTGGTTGCGCTTAACGATCCACGCCGGTTCGGCTCGCTTGATATACTGCCAGCTTCGGAAATCGCGGCCTACAAGCCATTTGTCGGTATGGGGCCGGAGCCGCTATTGGATGCCTTTGATTCGCGCTCGCTGCAAACCTCGCTGACGGGCCGCGTGGCTCCGATCAAAGCGATGCTGCTTAACCAAAATATCGTTGCCGGTCTGGGCAATATATATGTGTGCGAAGCGCTGCATATGTCTGGAATATCGCCAACCGCTGTTTCGGCGAAGATCACGAAGCCGCGCCTCGATAAACTGGTATTGGCAATTAAGGATGTGCTGACCTCGGCAATCGCGGCGGGCGGTTCCACCCTTCGCGATTTTGCGGCACCGGACGGTGCGCTTGGCTATTTCGCTAAGGAATGGCGAGTCTATGGGCGTGAGGGAAAGGACTGTTTGTGCGGCGCCACCGTCATACGCCGAGTAGATTCGGGGCGATCCACCTTTTACTGCCCGAAATGCCAGCGTTAGGCAGGCATTTGGCGGTTGACGAATCTATGCGCCGCAGTTAAGGGCGGCTCCTTCAACGGGCATTCCTGAAGTGGATGCCCCCGGTAACAGCGAAATTCGAGGACTAAAATGGCAAATACGCCGCAAGCAAAAAAGCGTATCCGTCGCAACGCGCGTCGTACAGAAGTCAATGGCGCACGGGTCAGCCGCATCCGGACTTTCATCAAGAAAGTTGAAGCGGCGATTGAAGCTGGCGACAAAACGACCGCTGTTACTGCCTTGGCAGCAGCGCAGCCTGAATTGGCGCGCGGCGTTTCGAAGGGCGTGTTTCATAAAAACACTGCTTCACGCAAATTCGGTCGTCTGACCAAAGCCGTCGGCTCGCTCGCTTAAAGTTGATTCGTTTCGCTGGACTCGTCCGGCCAAGCTAGACAGACCCGCCCTTAATCCGGCGGGTTTTTCTTTTCGGCTTTTGATGACAAGTTTATGACAAGCATTTCCGGCGATTCGGGAAGCTACGGTCTTGGCGTTTAGCGAAAAATTGATACAAAACAGCGCACTGTAAATTAAATTACGCAATTGCTTTGGTTAGGGCGAGTCAACCGCATTTATTTCAATTTTTTTGCGGTCGTGCACTTGAAAGACTCAAATTCTCCCGTCTATGAAGGTGCTTCCAGCACAGCGTGACGACAGTCCTGCAGTGCCTCACTTCGAGATTTGGACAGGAATGACGTTTCATTTGGCGACAAATGAACGAGGGGCGTTCTTGACCAAATTTCGGGGCAGATAGCGGCGGTTCGACGTGCTGGAAGGGGTGGAAAAGAGGGGCATGCTCAAGGTGGCTGGCAGTATTATCGTATCGCAAAATGAATTGGGCGGGCCAGCGAGCTCTGGCCAAATAAACGACGCCGTATTGGCGCGGCTGGACACCGACTGGCAGGCGATATCATCGGGGCTTCGCCGCGATCTTGGTGCACAAATTTACGGTCAGTGGATTCGTTCGATTGCTCTTGGAAATTTTTGCGATCTGACCGGCACGCTTGAACTGCTGCTGCCCTCCGATTTTTCCGCGAGCTGGGTTTCCGACCATTATGCCGACCGTTTGCGGCTGGCCTGGAGCAGCACTAACAGCAGCGTCAAACAACTGAAAATTCGCACTCGTCCGGGTGCCGCGCGCGTCGAAAT
>JANPAM010000097.1:0-5812 GCA_031429915.1 Sphingomonadales bacterium
AATTGCAGCCTCGACAATTTCAGGTTCAGGCACGACCGAAATCAGTGGCGCGCGTGCCGACATCGGCGCTTCATATTCGAACGGTTTGCCCGCCATGTCCAGAATGACTGCACCGACAAGCCCACCATCAATCAGGTCCACTTGCTCGACCGCACCCATTAGCAGTACGCGGTTCATCAATGTATTCAGCTTGCGCGGAACGCCACCGGTTTCGGCATAAAGCGCCGAAAACGCATCCCCGGTCACCTGCGGACGGCCGGTCCAGCCAGCGCGCGAAAGGCGGTGGATGATATAGGGCTCGACCTCGTCGGCCTCCATTGGCTCCAAATGGTGTGTTGCAATGACGCGCTGGCGCAGTTGTTCGAGTTCAGGGGCGTCGCGAACGAGATCGCGGAATTCGGGCTGACCGAGAAGGAATATTTGCAACAATGCCGAAGACCCCAACTGGAAGTTCGACAACATCCGTAGCTCTTCGAGCGCATCAACCGACAGATTCTGCGCTTCATCGACAATCAGCAAACACCTGCGACCAGTACGGGCCTCCGCATGAAGAAAATTCTCGATGCTCTTCAGCGTCGATGCCTTATCCAGCCCGCGCGTATCGATGCCGAACGATTCAGCCGCCATATGCACCATGTCGAGGCCATCGAGCTGACTGGTGACAATGGTCGCCGCCGTCAGCCGCGCCTTATCAACGCTCTGCATCAGGTGGCTGACCAACGTCGACTTACCAGCACCGATTTCGCCAGTAATGACGATAAAGCCCTCGCCCTGCGCCAGTCCATAGCCAAGATACGACAGTGCCTTACGGTGCGTCGCGCTCTCGAAATAAAATTGCGGATCGGGGGTTAGTTGAAATGGCCGCCCGCTCAGTCCGTAGAATTGATCGTACATTCTCGTTGCCCCTTAGAAACTGTAACGAAGGCCGAGCAGCGCTGATGCCGTCAGCTCGCTGTCGAAATCTTCTTGTTTGTAGCTATCGAGGCCGACCGCCGCAGATGCCGACAACCCACGCAGGATTTGGCGTGATAATGCAGCGTTGGCACCGGTCGAGAGCACGTTGCCCGCGCCGTCGGAGCCGGGGTCATAATAGCTTGCATAGACATTCGATTCGAACCGCGTCCGACGGTCGATGTCGGTGCCGAGATAGGCGTTGGCGAAATAATTTTGGTCAACCAGTCCGTCGATCTGACCCTGTCCGCCAAGCGAGGATGCGATGAACGTGCGGCGATTGTAACCGACTGCAAAGCCGCTATCCCAGCCACCGTTGGTGCCGCTGAACGATGCCGTTACGCCGCGCTGGCGGAATGCTGCCGACGACGCGGTTTGTAACGCGTTGTTGAAACAGAACCCGCCGGTCTGGCCGAAGGCGCAGCTATTGATGTCGCCCGACAACGGGTTGCGCGAGCTGCGGAATTGGGTCGGCAGGCTTGCCAGACTGTCGTTCAACAGGTTGCCGAAGCCCGACACGGTGTCATACGCCGATACATTGACCGCCCAGTCGCGACCAGGATTGTAGCTAAAGTTGCCGGTGAAGGTCTCGCTGCCATAACGGCGGCCAAAGGTAGCCGTCAACGAAGTGCGCGAGCTCGGACGCCACATCACGCCTGCGTCCCAGATCAGCCCGTCTTCCTGATACGCAACCAGTCGCGGCGAACTTGGGTCGGTGACCAGACGACCGTCGCTGCCGACAATAGGATCGCCGTTTACATCGCGTAGCGCATCGCGCTCGCTGATTTTGATGTCTTCATAGCCAACACCGCCAACAAGCGCGACGGTCGGTGTAACGGGCACGGTCACGTCAACGCGAGCGAATTTACCCTCGTAACGGTTGTCGAGTTGGCCTGCATCTTCGCGGTCGTAACCGACACTGGCCGACCAGCCGAACGGCAATTGACCGGGTTGCATGCCAACCGACGCGGTTGCCGAATGGCTGACGCTGTCGTCGAAAAGATCGATTGGCTGTTGCCCCGGAGGCAGTGGTCCTTGGTCGTTTTGTTCTACCTTGGTGTAACCCGCACGGTAAGCGGCATTAACGCTTAAGTCGCCTACTTGCGTCGCAAACGTAGGACCGGCGTAGACCGAATATACTTGAGTGACATTGTCCGGGTTGCCGACAAGATTGCTTGCGGCAGCGCCGCGACCATCGACCCGTGTACGGGCGGCAATACCCCCTGCTTCAAAGCTGAGCCCGCGCGTAATCGCGACCGAACCACGCGCCAGACCGGTGACCGTGTCCTGATCTTCGACGTTATTGCCATAACCGATCAGTCGTTCATAACGGACGTTGACCTGCGCTTCGGCGCGGCGGGTCTGCACAGACGCATCGACGCCGACCGCAATGGTCGAATACGTCAGGACATCGCCGCCGTCTTGCAGATCGGCCACAATGACTTGTTGCGCCTCGATATAGGGTGTGACCTTAACACGCGGTCCGTCGCGCTTGCTACCACGACGGCTTTCGGCGGGAGCCGCTTCTTGCGTCTCGCTGTCCGAAGCGCCGTATTGCTCTTCCATCGGCGACCATTCGGGCGCGAGTTGCTGGGCCATCGCTGGCAAAGGCGCGCAGAACGCTACGCCGCCGAGCAAAGCGAGTTTGAAAAGCGGGTACTGTATCAGGATGCTCCATATCCGTAGTAATTGCCGAACTTGCGCCCGGGTGGGGAGAATTTTGCACGGTTGAGGAGCAGCTGGACATGGTCGCAGCCGCTTAAAAGGCTTAGCGCGTCACGCAGCGCGCTGTCGGTAGTCACATCGGCGTGGACGACCATCAGGGTCTGCCCGACATGAAGCGCCAGCACCGATGCGGGCGATGCCGCGAGTGCCGGTGGCGAATCGAAAATGATGATCCGCGACGGGTCGTTGCGGGTTAGCTGGTCGATAATCGTCGCGGTGCGCGACGCCGCCAGATATTCGGTATCTTGGTTGGTCTGCGCGCCGGCTGGCAGGATCGACAGGCCTTCGACATCGGTTTCGATGATGAATTTTTCGGCGTCAGAAGTTGGATCGGCCAAGGCATCCATGAAGCCGGGGCTGGTCTCGATTCCCAATGTCGACAATATGCTTGGTTTTGCAAAGTCGGCATCGACCAGCAGCACGCGGTTGTCCTTCTCGCTTGCCATTGAAAGCGCGAGGTTGATTGCGCAAAAGGTCTTGCCTTCATTGGGATGCGCCGAACAGATCAATATGCGCTCGCCATGTTCGATAGCGTCAACGCCTTTTCCGCCACGGGCCGCCAACAAGAGCTGCCGTTTAACGATTCGAAATTCTTCGGACAGGCCGGTTACCGGGCCGTCGGGCACGATAAAATTGCCCGCCGCCAGCCGCTCCCGGCTGATACTCGCGAAGTTGGAACTGGCCGGACGAGCGGCCATCGGGATATGGGCAGCAGATGACGGCGCAACGGGTTCAGCAATGATCGGACGAGGTGCAATTTCAGGTGCAACTTCCGGAACAACCGGTGCAGATCCGCCCCTTAGGGCAGCACCGAAGTCGTACATTTCCGATGCTCGTTCGAGCAACGATCCGGCGGATTTGATTGAGCTATGTTTGTTCATGTGCCGCCCCTCAAGCCGTCATGCCGCGCTGGATAAACTCGACCACCAGCAGCAGTGCGAACACCCCGACCAGTCCCCCGGTCGCGCCGTAAAACAGCTTCATCTTTTGCCGACGTGCGATGCGCTCGGCACCCGTCAGCATCTGCGAAATCGAGCCAATAACCGGAAGGCCACTTGCTCGTTCGAGCTTTGCCGCAGTCGGATAGCTGGTCTGCAAATGACCGAGCGCAAACGCGGTGCCGACGCCAGCGCCGAGACCCGCGATGAGGACTGCGGCCAGCAACAGTGGACGGTTCGGCGCAGCAGGCACGTTTGACAGTGACGGCGTCTTGACGACCTTAAACTGGACCGCATCGGTCTGCGTTTCTACCTGTCCGCGCAAACTGACATTGTCACGGTCGCCCACCAGCTTGTCATATTGTGCCTTTTGAACTTCGTAATCGCGGTTGATCCGCTGATACTCAGCAGCAACACCGGGTTCGGCGGTTTGTTTGGCTGCTAGTTGCGCCATGTCTGCCTGGATTGCGCTCTTGCGGGCTTGCAATGCAGTCGCCGATGCATCGCGTTCGGTGCGCATCGACTGGAGCGAGCTGTAAGCCGGATTGGGCGTTTTGTAACCGCCTCCGCCCGACGATCCGCCACCGCCAGAAGCGCGGAGGGCCGCAACCTGGTTCTTCATTGCGATCACATCGGGATGGCTGTCGGTAAAGCCGCGCGCCCGCATCGACGCGAGTTCGCCCTGTGCCTGACCAAGCGCGCTAGGTGCGCCGCCACCGCCCATTGACGGCGTGTTAAGCGTCGAAGGCGTTCCAGCCAACTGACCGTTAAGCGCGGCAAGCGAACTGCGCGCCTGAATCAATTGCGATTCGATCTGGCTCAGTTCAGCGCGCAATGCTTCCATCCGCTGCGATACCGAACCGACGCCCGGTAGAAGCCCCAGGTTCTGCGTTTCATAAGCAACGCGTTTGGCTTCGGACTCCTGCAATGCCTTTTGTCGCGCTTCGATTTGCGCATCAAGGAAGCGCAAGGTCTGCCCGGTTTCCTTACGGTCACCAGCAATATTGGCTTCCTCGGCAACGTCGATAAGCTTCTGCACAATATCGCGCGCCAATTTCGGCGATGGCTGCTTGGCTGTGATCGCGAAGAAATCGTCCTGCTCTGCCTTCACCTCGATATTGGCGCGAAGCCCTTCGATTTTGCCCGCAAGCTCGCCATCGGACGCGATAGTGCTGCCAAGATCGGTGCCGCGAACAACCTTTTCGAGATTGGTCGACGACGTCAAAGTTTGTTGTAGCTGCTGGATGCTCTTGCGTTGGGCCTGCGGGTCGATGCCGACTTGGCTCGAGAGCATTGACTGTGTCTGGACCTGAATCTGGGCCTTCGATTCATACTTGTTGGGGATCATTGCGACCACCAGCCAGCCGATGATGCAAACGCCCCAAGCGACCGCAAGGGCCAGCCAGCGACGGTTCCACACGCTGTGAATAGCAATTCGAAGCTCGTCGTACAATCCGTTCATGGGGCGCTACTCAGAACATGCTTTCGGGGATGATGATCACATCACCCGGTTGCAGGAGGACGTTAGCGGCGCTGTCGCCGCGTTTCAGCAGGTCGCCCAGTCGAAGCGAATATTCGAGCTGGCGGCCGCTGCCTTTGTTGTGGCGGATGAGGCGCGCCTTGTTGCCCGCCGCATATTCGGACAGCCCGCCGACCGCGATCATCGCGTCAAGCAGAGTCATATTGGCGCGGTAAGGGATCGACGCCGGTTTCTCAGTCGCGCCGACAATCCGCACCTGTTGCGAGGTGGTCCCGGCGAACTCGTTAACGATAACCGAGACAATCGGGTCGTTGATATATTGCGACAATTGCAGCTTGATATCCTGCTGCAACATCGTCGGGGTTTTGCCAGCGGCTGGCATGTCGGTGATCAGCGGCGTGGTGATCCGTCCGTCAGGCCGAACCTGCACTTTCGCGCCCAATTCGGGGTTGCGCCATACGAAAATCGTCAGCTGATCGAGCGGACCGATCATGTAATCTTCGCCCGGACCTTCCTGCGCGGAAACGGTTGGGGCCGATGGCAGCTGGGTACCGCCTCCGATTCCTCCGCATCCGGTCAGCGCCGCCGAGCTTGCGCCGAGCGCCAACAAAGCCTTGATTCCCAACGAATTCTTCATCGCGCAGTCCTTCTTGTTCTGCGCCGTGCCTAATGGCCTACCCCTATTGGCAGACCGGCACTCGTCGCAGATTGGACTTTG
>JANPAM010000098.1:0-2290 GCA_031429915.1 Sphingomonadales bacterium
TGCAGCATGCGGGCGATTATGGGCTGGCGGCAGCGAATATCAGCGCTGATATCGACGCCGTGGTTAAGCGGTCGCGCGGCGTGGCCAAGCAGCTCAATCAGGGCGTCACGCATCTGATGAAAAAGAACAAGATCACCGTCCATATGGGCGACGGTAAGCTGACAACCGCAAACAAGCTGACCGTAACCAAAGATGGCAAGAGCGAAGAGCTGACCGCGAAGAATATCATCCTCGCCACCGGCGCCCGCGCCCGCGAGCTGCCGTTTGCGCCCGCAGACGGCAAACGCATCTGGACCTATCGCCACGCGATGGTGCCGCCCGAAATGCCGAAAAAGCTGCTGGTCATCGGCTCGGGCGCAATCGGGATAGAATTTGCAAGCTTCTACAATGACATGGGTGCTGACGTGACCGTGGTCGAAATGCTCGACCGCATCGTGCCGGTCGAAGATGCCGATGTGTCAACTTTCCTTGAGAAGGCACTGAAAAAACAAGGCATGACGATCATGACCGGTGCAGTGGTCGAGAGCCTAAAGGCCACCGCAACCGGAGTTTCCGCCTCGATAAAGGGCAAGGACGGCAAAATCGCCCAATCCGACTTCACCCACTGCATCGTCGCCATCGGTATCGTCCCCAATACCGAAAATATCGGACTAGAGGCGCTTGACGTAGAAATGGACCGCGGCTTCCTCAAAACCGACCCAATGTGCCGCACCAACGTGCCGGGCCTGTGGGCCATCGGCGACATCACGGCACCGCCGTGGCTGGCGCACAAGGCGAGCCATGAGGGCGTGATCGCCGCCGAAGCCATCGCAGGCGGCCACCCGCACGCGATGGACCCGCTCAACATCCCCGGCTGCACCTACTGCCACCCCCAAGTCGCGAGCGTCGGCATGACCGAAGCCAAGGCCAAAGAGGCAGGCCATGACGTCAAGATCGGCAACTTCCCCTTCCTGGGCAACGGCAAAGCCATCGCGCTGGGCGAGGCGGAAGGGTTCGTCAAAACCGTGTTCGACGCCAAGACCGGCGAACTCCTCGGCGCGCACATGGTCGGGACAGAGGTCACCGAACTTATCCAGGGCTACACCATCGGCAAGACCGCCGAGCTGGTCGAAGCCGACTTCATGCACACCGTCTTCCCGCATCCGACTTTAAGCGAGATGATGCACGAGAGCGTACTCGGGGCTTACGGCAAGATGTTGCATATGTAGTTGACGTGGCGAGTATTACGTATTACGTATTACTCATGGAATTTTCAAAGGTAACATCCAAATTTCAAGCGACCGTGCCCGCTGATGTGCGCGAAGCGCTTGGGATCAAAGCTGGCGACACCGTCGCATGGGCCGTAAAAGATGGTGCTGCGACAGTCCGTGTCTTACCGAAAGATTTAATGGGTTGGGACGCATTGTCTTGGCTGAGTTTCGCAGATGAGTGGCTTAGCGCGGAAAATGAAGAAGCGTGGCGTGATCTGTGATCCATTCGATATTGTCGTTGTCGATTTTCCATTCACCGATTTATCAGTCGTTAAGCGACGACCGGCAGTAGTTTTAACGAGGCACATTGAGTTTGGGCAGTCATCAGGATCCACGATAGCCGCCATGATTTCAGCCCCGTTGCTGTCATCTTGGCCGCTTGATTTCCCAATTTCTGATCCAGTAATCGCTGGGCTCAACAAACCATCGCTTGTGAGAATGAAACTGATGACAATTGATCTACGGCGAGTCCATGCCAAAATTGGTACATTAGGTGCCGCTGATCAAGCCTCTCTTACCCATGTAATCAAACAGCTTTTCCCGTACTTGTGACAAAAGCTTCTCTTCTGCCGGTGTGGCTGGCCATCTCGGCCCTAGCGTTGTTCGGATTGGTGATTACGCTCGGGTTTTTGGTAAATTCTCAGTATCTTTACGAATTCGACATCGCCGTCTCCAACGCGCTAAACATGCAGCGCGGTGACGCACCGAATGGACTAATCGCCGCGATGTGGGGCATTAGCTGGATCGGTGGCGGCATCCAGCGGTTCATTATAGTGGCTATCCTCACCATAGCGCTCTGGCGCTGGTGGGGCTTGGGTTCGGCGATTGCTATGGGGCTTACCACCTTGATCGCCGCGTTTACTTCCGAAGTGCTAAAGGGCATTTTTGACCGGGTGCGCCCTGACTTTGTTCCGCATCTGGATTCGGTTACCAGTGCGGCTTACCCTAGCGGCCATGCGAACAACGCGGCTGTTGTCTATATCCTTTTCATCATGCTTGTGCCCCAGGCACGGCACCCGGGTTGGCAGCTGGCGGCGGCG
>JANPAM010000099.1:0-1739 GCA_031429915.1 Sphingomonadales bacterium
TAGAGTCCAGCGAAGCGCAGGTGTGATAGGTCTCATTTCGCTGCTCCCCTATAGTGCATGTCCCAGCTTGGCCTACAGACCGTCTTGCTTTACACTGGAACTCCTCTCACAGATGCCTATAGAACGCTATATGACACCGCAAGACATAAACGCGAATTACATCGCCGACCTGTATGGCGAAACCTATCTTGCCGAAGATATGGCGTCGCCGAAACGGCGGTTGGCGGTGCGGGCGTTGTTTCCGGGGCTGATCGTTGTGGGCATCGCATCGGCGGCGGCAACATGGTTTTCCGAACATTATGCGATGCCGGTACTTTTGGCGGGACTCTTACTCGGGCTTGCCCTTAACTTCGTGTCGGCCGAACAGAAGGTACATCCCGGCCTCGATTTTTGCGGCACATCCTGTCTGCGCTGGGGTATCGTACTGCTCGGCACTCAGGTGACAGCGATGCAGATCGGCAGCCTTGGTGCGCTTGCGTTTATCGGGCTGGTTTTCATCATGGCGCTGGTGGTCGGGGCTGGGCTGTTTGGCGCAAAGCTTGGGGCTCAGAGCAATCTGACTGGCTGGCTGGCTGGAGGCGCGACAGCGATTTGTGGCGCTTCTGCGGCGCTTGCAATATACGCGCTAATCGGGCGCGAGCGGCTGAACCAGTCGCAGTTTACGTTCACACTCGTCGGTGTTTCGCTGGCAAGCGCGGATGCGATGTCATTTTATCCGATTATCGCCGACTATCTGGCGTTCACCGACCGGCAGGCGGGTTTCCTGATGGGTGCCGCAGTCCACGACGTCGCTCAATCGCTAGGGGGCGGTTATAGTTTCAGCCAGGAAGCGGGCGAAGTCGCAACGATTGTCAAACTGTCGCGCGTCGCCTTACTTGCTCCTGCGGTGGCACTCATCGGTCTGGCAATAGGCAGTTTCGATGGTTCAAAGCGAAGCCTTGCGGCAAAGCTGAAGTTGCCGTGGTTCATCCTTGCCTTCTTTGCGGTCGTTGCAATCAACTCACTAGTCACGGCTCCCGAATGGGTGCGCGAATACGGGCTGGTTGCTTCCAAAGCGATGCTGCTGTTCGCGGTCACCGCCACTGCGATGCGATCGCGCCTCGACCTGTTACTCAGCCAGGGCTGGCGAGCATTGCTGCCGGTAATGCTGGCCACTATTACGGCGTTTGTGCTTGCTTGTGGTTTTGCGTGGGGTTTTCTGTGAGCGACGATATTTATGATCTCGCGGTCATCGGCGGCGGCATTAACGGCGCGGGGATTGCGCGCGATGCGGCGGGGCGCGGCGCAAAAGTCGTGCTGCTCGAACGCGGCGATCTGGCGCGCGGGACGTCATCGGCATCGACAAAATTAATCCACGGCGGGCTTCGCTATCTTGAACATTACGAGTTCAAACTGGTACGCGAATCGCTGATGGAGCGCGAGCGGCTGTGGGCGATCGCGCCGCATATCATCTGGCCGATGCGTTTTGTGCTGCCCTACCAAAAGGGCATTCGCCCGCGCTGGTTGGTTCGCCTTGGGCTGTTTTTATACGACCATATCGGTGGCCGAAAACGCCTACCCGCGACGCGAAGCATCGATCTGAAAACCGACCCAGCGGGGGCACCGCTGCTTACGTCATTCACAAGCGGCTTTGAATATTCCGAGTGCTGGGTCGACGATGCGCGGCTTGTTGTACTGAATGCGCTCGATGCGGCGGAGCATAACGCCGACATCCGGACCCGCGCCGAAGTCACGCATTT
>JANPAM010000100.1:0-6815 GCA_031429915.1 Sphingomonadales bacterium
CGTCGTCGGCCATATTTTCTGGCTGGCGCTATTTTGGCAGCGCTGTCGTTACTCGCAATGCCCTTGGCCGAGATATTGTTATTTGCGGCACTGATGCTTTGGGTGCTCGACGCTTCGCTTAACATTTCGATGGAGCCATTCCGCGCTTTTGTCGGAGATATGCTTAGAAAGGACCAGCACACCGCTGGTTATTCGGTACAGACTGCATTTATCGGGGCAGGCGCAGTTGTCGGGTCAGTGTTTCCTTATGTTCTTGACGCGTGGGGGGTCGCAAATGTTGCACCGGAGGGGCAGATTCCGGATACAGTGAAATACAGCTTTTGGTTCGGTGGAGCGGCCCTTTTTCTGGCGGTTATTTGGACGGTCATTACCACGACAGAATACAGCCCGGCTGAAATGGAGGCCTTTGACGGCGAACCCGCCGATAACAGCGCAACCATTCGAGCGCTTGCCGCCCGATCAACAATGGGATCAACTGTCTGGATCGTTTCAGGTGCCACTATCGCCGCTCTCGTACCGGTGGCCGGGTTGGAGAAGGAGGTCTATTTACTCGGCGCCCTGGTGGCGGCCTATGGCTTAGTTCGCCTGCTTGCGATCAATCTCGCTAAATCAGGCCGAGATAATAACGTCCTGTCCCACATTGTTGGTGATTTTTCCGGCATGCCAGACATCATGAAGAAACTTGCAGTGGCCCAGTTTTTCAGTTGGTCGGCACTCTTCATTATGTGGATTTATACGACACCGGTGGTCGCCCAATATATGTTCGGTTCGGCGGACCCTAATAGTGTGGCTTATGGTGAGGGGGGAAACTGGGTTGGAACATTATTCGCAATTTACAATGGCGTCGCAGCATTGGCTGCGCTGTTTATCTTGCCAACGTTAGCCAAAAAAATCGGTAAAGTGAAAACGCACGTAATTTGTCTTTTGGCGGGTGCAGCGGGCTATGCGAGCTTCCTTTTCATTCGCAATCCGAACCTGCTCATCCTGTCTGAAATCGGCGTAGGCATTGCATGGGCTTCGATACTTGCCATGCCATATGCAATTCTTGCGTCCAGTCTGCCGCAACGGAAGCTAGGCATTTACATGGGGTTGTTCAACGTGTTCATCGTGGTGCCCCAACTCCTCGTTGCAACCCTTATGGGAAGTGTCTTAAAAGCCTTCTTCCCAACCGAACCCATCTGGACAATGGCATTCGCCGCTGTGATTATGGTGTGCGCCGCGCTCTCTATGTTGCGGGTAACCGAAGAACCAGCCTGATTAGGTTACTATATTGCAAGCCGGCATTCTGGGGACGATAATCCTGTAAAATATACAAGGGCCGGTTGGCAATTATACCCCACATAAACGGCGGTTTAGAAATGCTAAATCTCGCTGCCGCCGCAGCACGACCACCCTCGATTAGTTCGCGGGCCTTGTAGCGGAAATCAAACTCTGTGTAGTAGTGGCCAAGGTGCGCTTCGCTGATGCGATTGGCAACGAGCGGGGCGCAGACCTTTTTTTAACGTTGGCACCGTGGAAGCTGCGAACGTAGCTTTCAAGGTCAACCAGTGCGACCACAGTTTGTCCCGGTGAAGGACGGGCATGTCCTCAGCATTTCGCTGAACGATGTCGCTTGATTTTCGTTAAAGTTGCTGTCATCAATCAATGATAACGTTCACAATGAACTTTGGGAGAGGGTGTAATGCGTTTCAAGGGAACAGGAGCGCTGCTGGCCTTTGCCTTGGCAGGGTGCGTGTCTGCGGTTGCGCCATCCGATCCCATAGTTGCTTTGAGGGTAAATGCCGAAACCCCAGCAAAACCGAACATTTGGCCTAGCGCCGCCAGTCCGTCAGCAATCTCCGACGCAAAAACGGAAAACGAAATTTCCGCAGTTATTGCGAAGATGACAATGGAGCAAAAAGTCGGACAACTGATTCAAGCCGACATTAGCGCAATTAAACCGCAAGACTTGGCAAAATATCCGCTCGGTTCGATCCTGGCGGGCGGTAATTCCGGACCGTATGGCGATGAACGTGCAACTGCGGCAAAATGGGTTCAGCTGGTTGGCGAGTTCCGAGAGGCCTCGCGAAAATCGGGGGCTGGTGTTCCAATCCTGTTCGGTGTCGATGCGGTCCACGGCCATTCGAACTTACCCGAAGCGACGATCTTCCCGCATAATATCGGATTGGGTGCTACTCGCGATGTTAACCTGATTGAGAGAGTTGGAGCTGCAACCGCTGCGGAGATTTCTGGCAGCGGAATCGAATGGACCTTTGCGCCCACGTTAGCCGTGCCGCAGGACCTGCGTTGGGGGCGAACTTACGAAGGCTATTCATCCGACCCGGCACTAATTGCAAACTATGCAAGCGCCATGACTATTGGGCTTCAAGGTCGTCTGGTTACCGGCAAGCCGTTGGATGCGAAGCGCGTCGCGGCAACGGCAAAGCATTTCCTTGCCGATGGCGGTACGATGGACGGCCGCGATCAGGGCGATGCGCAGATTGGCGAAGCGGAGTTGGTCGCAAAACATGCGCCAGGCTATCCGGCTTCAATCGACGCTGGTGCGTTGACCGTGATGGCCAGTTTCTCAAGCTGGAATGGCGTGAAGCATCATGGCAACGCCTCGCTGCTAACCGATGTTTTGAAAGGCCGGATGGGCTTTGCCGGGCTGGTGGTTGGCGATTGGAACGGTCATGGTCAGGTCGCTGGTTGTTCGGCGACCGATTGCCCAACTGCCATAAATGCAGGGCTCGATCTGTTCATGGCTCCCGATAGCTGGAAGGGTCTGTTTGACTCGACGCTGGCGGCCGCTCGGGATGAACGCATTCCTGCTGCACGAATTGATGATGCGGTGCGACGCATCTTGCGCGTGAAATATAAATTGGGCTTGATGGGTGATGCCCTGACATTGCGCGGCGACCCGTCATTGGTTGGCAAAAAAGAACATCTCGAACTGGCACGCGAGGCGGCATCGAAGTCGCTTGTTTTGCTAAAGAATAGTGACGGGATTTTGCCGATCCGAAATGGTGCCAGCGTTCTGATTGCCGGGTCCGGCGCGGATAATATGGCAATGCAGGCGGGCGGCTGGACGATTAGCTGGCAGGGCACCGACACCACCGCAGAGGATTTCACCAATGGACAAACCATCGGTCGCGCCATTTCCGACGCAGTAAAGGCAAATGGCGGTGCTGCGACTATTTCAACGACAGGCGCTTTTGAAGCCAAACCCGATGTTGCCGTCGTGGTGCTGGGCGAGAGACCCTATGCCGAGTTTGAAGGCGACATCCCTAACCTCGCATTTCGGCCAACACCGGGCGAAGAAGAAATGATCGCGCGGTTCAAATCGCAAGGCATTCCGGTAGTTGTTGTATTTCTATCGGGCCGACCGATGTTTACTGGCAAGCTAATCAATCAAGCCGATGCTTTCGTCGCAGCGTGGTTACCCGGCACCCAAGGACGTGGCGTTGCCGATGTGCTTGTGGCGGGTGCCAATGGAAAGACTGCGCGAGACTTCGCTGGGCGCCTCCCGTTCGCATGGCCGGCCGACGCAAGATCGCCGCTGGTCGCGCCGTTGTTCCCTTTGGGCTATGGTCTTGATTACACACAATCGGGCAAGCTTGCGAAGGTAAACGAAGAACCACGGGTCGATTTATCCTCGATCACGGTCGCCACTAATTATATCGTTCGTGGTAAGGTGCCCGCACCGTGGAATTTGCAAATGGACGGCTCGATCAGCGCGCGAGCAGTCGATCTGTCGGCGCAGGAAGACGCGCGGCAATTTACCTGGAATGCCGATGGTGCGTTTGTAGTCAACGGTCCTCCAGTGAACCTGACCAAGCAGATGGAAGAGGGATGGGCCTTGCTTATCGACTGGCGGATCGACCGTCCAGCAACTGGACCGATCATGCTTTCATTCGGCGGCAGCACGGTTGATATGCGGCAGATGATCAGCGCTTCGCCAATCGGATCAACGGTGCAAACCCATATTCCGCTCCGCTGTTTTGCCGATGCAGGAGCAAAATTGGGTTCGGTTGGCTCCCCCATACGTATGCAGGCGGCGAAAGGCCTTGTTGCCAGTATCCGCAATGTTAGAATCGAAGCGACAACTGAACAGGCGTACTGCCCCGGCAAAGCGCGCTGATATAAAGGGAGAGAGAAGATGGCATTGGCACCCGGCGCGGCTGCGTCCTCCGAAGCTGGCGACGGCCATATCGAAGCACCGCAATTGCAATTGTTTGTCATGGGGCTGTTTTTCATCTTTGGCGGTATCACCAGCCTGAACGATGTTATCATTCCCAAGCTGAAAGAGCTGTTCACGCTGAACTATACGCAAGCGATGCTGGTGCAGTTCTGTTTCTTTGCGGCCTATGCAGTCATCGGTATTCCTGGCGCACGGCTGGTCAAGAAAATCGGCTATATGCGCGGCGCAGTTGTCGGGCTGCTGACGATGATGGCGGGTTGCCTGCTGTTCATTCCGGCAAGCCAGACAGCGACCTATGGGGTCTTCTTGCTCGCTTTATTTGTGCTGGCAAGCGGCGTCGTGATTGTGCAGGTCGTTTCGAACCCGCTGATTTCGCTGCTTGGCAAACCCGCCACCGCGCATAGTCGTCTGACATTTGCGCAAGCGTTCAATTCGCTTGGCACCACAATATTCCCGATTGTCGGGTCGATACTTATATTGGGAGGATTGGCGACGGTTACTGCCGACCAATTGTCGGGTGTGGAGTTGGATGCCTACCGCACGGCAGAGAGCCAGGCGATTGTGAACGGTTATTTGGGCATTGCCGTCGCGCTGGCGGTTGTCGCGGGCGTGGTGTGGATGTTCCGCAATGCGCTGAAGGGCGAAAAGCACGAAGCGAGCGAGGGCTTGGCGGGGCTTGATCTGCTACAGCGTCCGCGTTTCGGTTTTGGTGCTTTATGTATTTTTCTCTATGTTGGGGCCGAAGTCGCCATCGGCTCGCTTATCGTCAATTATCTGATGCAGGACCATGTCATGGGGCTGCAAGAGCAAGCTGCGGGCAAGCTGATCGGTCTATATTGGGGCGGCGCGATGGTTGGGCGGTTTATTGGCTCGGCGATCCTGCGCCTGCTCAGCCCAGGCAAAGTGCTGGCCTTCGTTTCGGTGGCGGCGATAGCGCTCCTTATAATTTCCACACAGACCACCGGTGATGTTGCAGGGTACACGCTGCTTGCAGTCGGTCTTACCAACGCAATCATGTTCCCAACCATTTTCACACTGGCCTGTGAGAAATTGGGTTCGCGCGCGGCCGATGGATCGGGCATCATTAACGCGGCAATCGTCGGCGGCGCGGTTATCCCGTTGCTGACGGGCGTAATCGCTGACCTGACCTCGAGTCTGGCGATTGCCTTTATGCTTCCAATAGCATGTTACGCGATCATCGCTGCGTTTGGCTTTTATGCGCGGAAGCCGGCCTAGCTGCTAAATTGCGAAATCCTGTCAGACTCATTGCGAAATCGAATAATTTCGCGAACTCATAAAGTTAATCTTGAAAGCGCCGTCGAATGTGAGGCGAAATTTTGCGCGCATCCCGAAATAAAGGCATCGATGTCATCCATGTTGGCAATTGCCAATTCCGGTTCTGGGGCTGTCATTTTATGCTCGGAAGGAAATGTGCCGTAACCTGCCATGAGGCAATGCCATGACAATGAGCTGTAATAGCGACTAATCCCGAGTTCTTGAATTTGTGCTGTCATATCAGCTCCGGTGAACCAGGTCGTCATGATCGTTTTAAGATCATCTGACAGAAATTGATTGTGAGCGTTATCGCGCCAATAGTCGCTGTCTGTGCGCTGGTTCATCCGATAATGGCCAACGATATAGTCGCGAATGCAATCATATCGTTGGCCAATGCCTTGGTTGAATGTCAGGGCGTGTTTATCGGTTAGACCACCATCTTCAAAAGCCTGAATAAACCCTTCAACAGTCGCTTGCACGATATGCAAAGCAGTCGCTTCCAACGGTTCGATAAAGCCTTGTGAGAGACCGACCGCGAGACAGTTTTTCACCCAGCTACGCTCAACCCGCCCGACATTCATCTGCAAGTGTCGCGCTTCCACATCTTTGTCTAGAAGACCCAGATGCCGCCGAAATTCGACTTCTGCCATGTCAGCATCGGTGTAACGAGAAGAATAGACGTAGCCATTGCCCGTCCGGTTGGTCAGGGGAATTTTCCATGCCCAACCGGTCGAAAGCGCGGTAGCGCAGGTTTCGCTCGGCAAGTCGCCCTCTTCGGTCGAGGTGGGCATGGCAACGGCACGGTCGTTGAACAGGTTCGCGGCAAAAGGACGGAAAGGTTCAGCGAGCGCTTTCTGGATGATTGCCCCACGAAAACCGCTGCTGTCGATGAAGAAATCGCCACTGACGAACTCATCATCGCCGGTTCTCAGTGCATCGACTTCACCATTCTCGCACAGCAACACTTCGCTAACGGTACGTTCGAGATGGAAAACGCCCAGTTTGCCGACCGCGTGTTCGCGCAGCATCTTGCCGACCAATACCGCATCGAAATGATAGCCATAGCCAATATCGAAAGGAAAATTTTCTGGGGTCACCGGCGCACGCCGTTCAGCAGCAATCCGGGCAGGGAGGAAGAAACGGTCGGGATGGGCCCACACATCGCGTCCCGTTCGCCGCGCGCGGGTATGAAAGGTAAATTGCGGCTCTGTGAAGCTGTCGAGTTGGGTGTGGAACGGGTGGAAATAGCTTTTAAAACCGGGGCGCTCCGACCAGCCGTGGAAGCGAATGCCTGCCTTGTAGGTTGCGTTGCATTTCGGCATCCATTCGGATTCAGCGAGCCCAAGCCTGTCGAAAAACG
>JANPAM010000101.1:0-11738 GCA_031429915.1 Sphingomonadales bacterium
GCCGCCGCCGGTGATCCCGATATCGGTCTCGCGTGCTTCGCCTGGGCCGTTGACGACGCAGCCGAGGACCGAAAGCGACAACGGGGTTTTGATGTGGCTCAGCGCATCTTCGAGTTTCTGCACGGTCCGGATGACATCAAAGCCTTGGCGCGCGCAGGAGGGGCAACTGACGACCCGGACGCCGCGCGTGCGCAGGCCGAGCGACTTCAGGATTTCATAGCCGACTCGCACTTCTTCTTCAGGTTCGGCCGAAAGGCTGACTCGAATGGTATCGCCGATGCCTGCCCAGAGCAGATTGCCCATTCCGATCGAAGACTTGACCGTCCCGCCAATCAGCCCGCCCGCCTCGGTAATCCCCAGATGCAGCGGGCAATCGACAGCATCAGCGAGCCCCATGTAAGCGGCTACAGCCATGAACACATCAGACGACTTCACCGCCACTTTATATTCGTGGAAATCATGATCCTGCAGAAGCTTGATATGATCGAGCGCGCTTTCGATCAGCGCGTCGGGACAGGGCTCGCCATATTTTTCGAGCAAATTCTTCTCAAGCGAGCCCGCGTTCACACCAATCCGGATTGCGCAACCATTGGCCTTGGCCGCGTTGACCACTTCCTTCACCCGCTCGGACGATCCGATATTGCCGGGATTGATCCACAAACACGCCGCCCCCGCATCCGCCGCTTCAAGCGCGCGTTTATAGTGAAAATGGATGTCAGCGACGATCGGTACCTTCGCCGCGCGAACGATTTGCCCAAGCGCGGCAGTGCTTTCGACATCGGGGCAAGACACCCGGATAATATCGACACCCGCATCCTCACACCGCCTGATCTGGTCGATGGTGGCTCCCGGGTCAGACGTCAGCGTGTTAGTCATGGTCTGAACCGCAATCGGCGCATCGCCGCCGATGGGAACGTTGCCGACCATGATCTGGCGGGATTGACGACGCGCGATATCGCGCCACGGGCGAACTGAGGACATAAGCTGCGATATAGGGTGCTTAGTTGACTAGGGCAATCGGCGTTAATCCAGCTCGCCGTGCCACTCCACCGCCTGTGCTGCAGCTATCCGGCCGACCTCGGCAAGCACGGCTTGGTCAGCGTCGCGGATCTCATCATATTTGCCGTCGGCCTCATAATAAGCGGTTACGATCACCGGCGAGCGCGACGGCGGCCAGAATATGGCGACGTCGTTGGTTTTATTGTTGTAGAGTGGACTATTCGCGGTGCCGGTCTTGTCGCCACTTTTCCAAGCAGCAGGCAATCCGGCGCGGATTCGTTTCGAGCCTGTTTTGGTATCAACCATCCATTGGATCAGCCGCTCGCGCGACGCCGGTTCTAAAATCGAGTCAGTCGCCAGCAGTTTAGCCGTCGTCTGCGCAAATGCCATCGGACTGGTGGTGTCGCGCACCTCCCCCGGCGGCACATTGTTCATCTCTGGCTCGTAACGGTCGAAGCGGGTCACCGTGTCACCCCATCCCCTGAAAATATCGGTCAGCGCCGCAGGACCACCGAGCCTCTTAATCAACAGGTTGGCCGCTGTATTGTCGCTGGTTTTCTGAGTCGCTTCGGCCAACGCAACAACACTCATCGCGCCCTTTGCCAAATTGTCCTTCGTAACCGGCGAGTTCGGCACCATGTCTGCCGCGCCATAAGCCAGCATTGCCTCGATATCGAGCAACCCTTTGTCGTGGCGCCACAACACCGCCGCCGCCAATCCCATTTTGAAGGTCGAGCACATTCCAAACAATTCATCGTGGCGGTGGCCGGTCGATTTGCCCGACGCGGTGTCGAGGACGAACGCACCGAGCCGTCCTCCCGCTTTGGCTTCAAGCGCGGCCATGGCGGCGTTTGGAAATGGCACGGATCTCTGTTTGACCGAGGTCACCCGCATACAGGCTGAGAGGCTGAGCGCGGCGCTCCCCGCCAACATAGTTCTTCGGTCAAATTGCATAGCGATCCTGACTTCATTTCGTAAAAAAGGCGCAAAGGCACAAAGGCACAAAGAACGAGAGTGATCAACCGGCGTTGCCGGAATGTACTTCATTTAACGCTAACAGCATCTTTGCGCCTTCGTGCCTTCGCGCCTTTTTTACATTCTTCTTGACCAGTCGAACTACTTGGGTCGAATATCTGAAGCCAAGAGAGGGGACACATATGAACGCCTATTTAAGTCGCATCTGGTTGCTGATGATACTATCGCTCACCGCGACAGCCAACGCCCATCCGGGCCACCATGATGAGAAGGACAAGCCAGTGGCGACGAAAAAATGGACGCTGGTAGTTCACGGTGGTTCCGGCGGCATGGCGCGCGACACGATAACCCCGGAAAAGGACACCGCCGCGCGCGCTGGACTGACCCGATCGCTGGAGGCCGGTTCGGCTGTGCTGGCCAAAGGCGGCAGCGCGATGGACGCGGTTTCGGCTGCGATCATGGTCTTGGAGAATGACGAGAATTTCAATGCCGGGCGCGGTGCGGTGTTCACCTATAAGGGCGTGAACGAACTCGACGCGTCGATCATGGACGGCAAGACGTTGGGCGCTGGTGCGGTTACGGCGGTGCGCTATACCAAAAACCCGATCCTGCTTGCGCGCGCGGTGATGGAGAAAAGCCCACATGTGTTTCTGAGCTGCGAAGGCGCCGACGAATTCAGCCGCGAACAGGGGCTGGAGCAGGTCAACCCCGATTACTTCGCCACCCCTGAACGCTGGCGGCAACTGGAGGAGCTGAAAGCGAAGAAGCTCGGCTGGTACGATGTCGATTTGAAATACGGCACTGTTGGTGCTGTCGCTGTCGATAACGAGGGCAACGTGGCGGCTGGCACAAGCACCGGTGGCCTAACTGGCAAACGTTGGGGCCGCATCGGCGATTCGCCTATGATCGGCGCTGGCAACTATGCTGACAACCGGGCGTGCGCAGTGTCGGCGACTGGCGCGGGCGAATTCTTCATCCGGATCGGCGTTGCTCACGAAATCTGTGCGCGGATGCGGATGCTTGGCGAAACCGCGCAGGTCGCCGCCGACCATGTCATCAAGGAGGTCGGCCTATTGGGCGGCACCGGCGGTGTGATCGTCACCGCTCCCGACGGGACGGCAACATTCGCGTTCAACACGCCGGGAATGTACCGCGGCAAGGCAACCAGCACTGGCGAGAAAATAATCGCTATTTACGGTGATGAGTAGCCGCGCCGGACACTGACCGTCCTACTGCCGCAACTGGCTCTAAAATTTATTTTTTTGACTCGAATCAATTTCCGGCGCAGCATGTGATCACCTGTCCGCCTCACCTTGAGGGTCGCCATTCCGAGCGACAGGGTAAACGGCCAGCCGTGTGGTTGAGCCGTAACCAACGGAGAGAAAAGTCATGAGAAAATTGATGTTCGCAGCAATGCTTGCTGCACCTTTGGCGCTTGCTATGTCAGCGCCTGCAGTCGCCCAAAATTATCCCTTCGACTACGGTAATTTCGCTGATGTGACTGGGATTGATATTCTTGACGGAGGGGGCATCGAGTATGCAAATTATCTGGCAAAGGAGTGGCGCAAGAATCAGGAATTCGCCAAATCGCAAGGCTGGATTTCCGACTACAAAGTCTATTCGAACCTATATCCGCGCGAAGGTGAGCCAGATTTATACCTGATGATTATGTATGCAAAAATGCCCGACGCAGCCGAGGCAACACGCCGGGACGAAGCCTATCGCGATTTCGTTAAAAAGAACGATAGCCAGATGGCGACCGAGTCAGGAAATCGAGGCAAATTTCGCAAAGTCGTTTCGAGCAGTTTGCTGGGTGAGATGCTCTTCAAAAAATAACTGTTGACTTTCGCGCTCTCTGCTTTTCACGCAGGGAGCGCGAGGCGTTATCCCAGACCCTACACCTCACCTTTTTTCGGCGGTCGGCCACGCTTAGGTGTCTCGCTTATTGTTACCTTGATCCCACGCTTGGCCAAAGCCTCGCGTAATAGACATTCTATCTGGGCGTTGGCGCTCCGCAAATCGGCCGCCGCCGCCCGCTCGACCGCGGCAAACAACGCCGGGTCGAGACGTAATGGGAAGGCCTTTTTGGGCGGAAACGCCTTTTTGGGGGGAGCAGCCAACGCGCGCTCCCTAGCTGTAAAGCGTGCCGGTATTGACCACTGGCTGGGTATCGCGTTCGCCGCAGAGCACGACCATCAGGTTCGATACCATCGCCGCCTTGCGCTCGTCATCGAGCTCGACCACGCCTTTTTCGGCGAGCAGAGCCAGCGCCATATCGACCATTCCAACCGCCCCCTCGACCAGGGTCTGGCGTGCAGCAACGATGGCTTGCGCCTGCTGACGGCGGAGCATCGCGCCTGCAATTTCGGGCGCATAGGCCAAATGGGTAAAGCCGCATTCGTCGACGCTGATACCCGCGACCTTCAACCGTTCGGTGAGCGCAATGCGCAGCTCGCTACCGACCTCGTCATGGTTGCCGCGCAACGTAATCTCTTTGTGCTCGATATCGTCATAGGGGTAACGCGAGCCGATGGCGCGGACGGCTGCTTCGATTTGCGCCATGACGAACGCCTTGTAATCATCGACATCGAACAAAGCCTGCGCGGTGTCGGTCACGCGCCACACGACTTGGGCCGCAATCTCGATCGGATTGCCGCGCAAGTCGTTGATCTTGATCTTGTCGGAAATCAGGTTGTTCGAGCGAAGCGAGACTTTTGCCTTGCCAAACCACGGCCAAACCCAGCGCAAGCCCTCACTGCGGTCGGTACCGCGATAGGAGCCGAACAATGTCAGCGATACGCCTTGATTGGGCTGGATCATATAAAATCCCGCCGACAGCAAAGTGAAAACCGTGATGGCGCTGATCAGACCGATGAAATCTGCTGGCCTGGCATCGTCGCCACGCGAAATCAAACTGGTCAACGGCCAGACGGCGGCGACGAGCGCCAAGAGCATCAGCAGTAATGCGATGTAACCGCTAAACCCGCTGCCCGGACGTTCATTGCTGGCATTGAGCGCGCCCTGCGAAACCGAATCAGTCATAAAATCCTCCCATTAAATATGATATCATCATTATATCAGTCGTCGAAATACGCAAGGAACATTTCGCCCCTGCAAATGTTTAATTCAGCGATGTCTAATGGCTCCGCCTCGATTCATCGGCATTTATCAAAATTGGTTACGCAGTTCACATATTTCAGGGTGCAGGGAGTTTCAGATGCTTAATAGAAACAGCGCTTTCGCTAGTATTTCTCCCCGAGTTTCCGCACGCCCCGAGTTCACACAATTATATCACGGCGACGTGGTCAACCATTGTCCCTGTTGTGACCGTGCCCATTGGATGATCGGCCGCTCTACAGCGGAATGTGCATTCTGCGAAACGGCGCTTCCGCTAGCGGCGAGTTCTGCGCAGCCGATGGAGCCGCTGTTTTATTACCGTGGTACCAAGACCGCCATGGCCGCTCAAGGCTAAAGGCCGCCGAAGCTCTCAAGCGCAGCGCGGGCGATTGGCTCGCCCCATTCCTGCACGAAATGACCGCCCCCTTCGATTTCCATTGGTGCCGGGCAGCCATTTATCATCGCATTCAGTTTCATCATGGCTGTTGGCCCTAGCACCGGGTCGGCCATCCCGATTGCCATGAAGCTTTTGCCTTGCCATTCGTTGGCCCAGAATGCAGCAGCCGCACGGCTGACTTCTACCCCTTCCATGTCAGGCGATACCGGCACCAAAGCCGGAAAGACTTGAGCCCCCGCCTTATACTCAGGTGAAGGATAAGGCGCGTCATAAGCCGCGATTTCCGCAGGCGTCAGATGCGGCGTTCCCCGCGCTATCAACTGCCCTATCGGAAGGTCAGGTGTGGACAGCGCGTAATTTTTCCATGCAAGAAACCCCTCGCCTGGCGAACTGCCAACGCCCAAGCCGGTGTTCATGACAATAAGCCGGCCCAGCCGTGGCCTGAAGGCGGGATCGACCGGTAAGGTCAGCCCAAGCAATCCACCCCAATCCTGAACGACCAAAGTGATGTTGTACAAATCGAGTCGCTCGACCAGAGCCAGCAGATATTCGCGGTGAAAATCGAAGCTGTAATCGGACTGTTTGACCGGCTTGTCCGACCGGCCAAAACCCAGAAGATCGGGCGCAATCACCCGTGCGCCGTTTTCCAGAAACACCGGGATCATCTTCCGATACAGGAACGACCAACTCGGTTCGCCGTGTAGGCAAAGGAAAGTGTGACCGGCATCCTTCGGTCCGGCATCGACATAGGCAATCCGCAAACCCTCATAGCCTGGCAAATCCTCGGCGTAGCCAACGGGGTAATCGAAGTCCGGGATATCGGCGAACCGGTCATCGGGTGTTCGAAGTGCTTCGATGGTCATAGAGGTTCCTTGGGGCCGATAATTAGCGAGCGAAGTGCTTCGACCAGCCCGTCTTTGTCAATGCCCTCCTCACCGCGCGCAATTGCAAAGCCTGCGGCGTTCATCGCTCCCATTAGCAATATAGCCAGCGGTTTCGGCGGACATTCGACAATGACCCCCGCTGCCATCAATGCCTGCGTCCCCCGCATCACTGTCTTTAGCCCCAATCGCGCATCAATCTCGCGCCATTTGTCTTCGCCAAAAACCGCTGGCGCTTCGACAAACACGATCCGGTGAAAATCGCTTCGTTCGGCGAAATCGAGCGATTGCCGTACACCTGCCAAAAAGGTTTCGAGCGGACTAAGCCCAAGATCGGGATTCGACGCGGCGCGGGCATTGGTATCAAGCTCAGTCTCGAGCTTTTCGAATATGCATTCAAATAGATGCAATTTCGAATCGAAATGGTGAAACATCGCACCGACGGTAACCCCGGCAGCCGCAGAAATCTCGCGCGCCGAGGTCGCGGCATAGCCCTGTCGAGCGAAAAGCACTTGTGCCTCGGCAATTATATCGGCGCGAGTTTGCGCCGCATCTTTTGCATTACGCTTTGGCATCGTTTCGATTCACAATGATAGCTTATTGACAATTGCCATAGCAGAGTTATGTAACACTGATACGTAAAAGACTCGGGGCCGATTCATTTTACATGTTTGTGTGCATCCGGCGTTACAAGGCCGCCCAGCGACTTGCGACCCCGCTGGTCGGCTTTGATGCTCTCCTCTTGTCCGCAAGAGGAGAGCATATCTATTTCAGCGTTATTCGCCCGTGGGGAATCCGCGCTTTTTGAGAATATATTTGACCTCGGGATCGCGACCTCGGAAAGCGCGATATGCTTCCAGCCGGTCGCTTTCGTTACCTGTCGACAATATGACGCTTCGGAATTTTTCAGCGGTCGCCTTATCCCATACATCTCCAGCTTCCTCAAACGCCGCCCAAGTATCGGCGTCCATCGTCTCCGACCATAGATAACTATAGTAGCCGGCCGAATACGCATCGGACGAGAACAGATGGTTGAACTGCGGTAAGCGATGCCGCATCACCATTTCCTTCGGCATCCCGATTTCGGCCAACGCCTCGCGCTCGAATGCCTTCGGGTCGGTGACGGGTGTGGTGCGGTGATGCAGCTTCATATCGACGATGGCGCTCGACAGATATTCGACGGTGGCGAAACCTTGGTTAAAGGTGTCACTCGCCTTGATCTTATCAACCAATGCCTGGGGAATTGGTTCGCCAGTCTTATAATGCTTGGCATAGGTGTTCAGCACATACGGGGTAAGCAGCCAGTTTTCGTTTACCTGACTCGGATACTCGACAAAATCGCGCGGTGTACCGCCAAGTCCGGGATAAGTGATGTCGTAACTTAAGTAATGCAGCGCATGGCCAAACTCGTGGAAAAGCGTCGTCGCGTCGTCGATACTGATCAGCGTCGGATCGCCGCCTGCGCCCTTGACGAAGTTGTTATTGTTCGACGCCAGCACCAGATTATTCTGGCCGGTCAATTTGTTCTGTCCGCGATAGGTGGTCATCCAGGCGCCCGACCTTTTGCCAGCACGAGCGAAGTTATCGAGATAGAACAGCCCAACCGGTTTACCGTCACGCGAAACGTCGAAAGTACGAACGCTTGGTTCGAAAACCGGCACCGTTCCGGTGTTCTCCACGAATTTTAAGCCGTAAAGTTTGTTTGCGGAATCAAACATCGCACCGACCATGTTATCGAGCTGGAAATAAGGTTTCAGCTCATTCTGGTCGAGATCATACTTCGCTTTACGCACCTTTTCGGCATAAAAGCGGTAGTCCCACGGCGCGATGGTGATTTCGTCGGCGTTGGCAATAGCCTGCATATCGGCGACTTCTTCGCCCACGCGCGCGACCGCCGACGGCCATACTTTCATCATCAATTCCATCGCCCGCTCGGGCGTCTTCGCCATCGTGTCGGCCATCCGGTAATGCGCGTGCGTTTCAAAACCCAACAACTCGGCTCGCGCCTGACGCAGCTTCAATATTTCAGCAATTGTTGCTGCCGTATCATTGGCGTCTCCATTGTCACCGCGACCCGCAAAGGCGCGCCAGATTTTTTCCCTGAGCGCACGGTTGGTCGAATTTTCAAGGAATGGCTGAACCGCTGAGCGAGTGTTTACGACCGCCCAACCAGTCTTGCCTTTTGCTTCGGCCGCCGCCTTCATCCCAGCAATAAAGGCCGGTTGAAGACCAGCCAAATCAGCTTCGGAAGTTAGCAGGATGTATGTTTCCTCATCCGCCAAAACCTTATTAGAAAATTCCGAAAAGCGCTTCGACAGATCGGTTTCGATCGCAATTACCTCAGCCTTTTTAGTCGCGTTCAGCAGCGCGCCATTACGAACCAGCGAGTCGTAGGTCCGCTCAAGCAGACGTGTTTGTTTCGCATCGAGATTAAGCTGCGCGCGCGTGTCGTAAAGATATTTGACCCGCTGAAAATACCGTGCGTCTAGCGACATCTTTGAAAAGAACTCGCTCATCTTTGGTTCCCATTCGCCTTGGATCTTGCGAATGTCGTCGTTCGACAAGTTGGATGAATGGACACCCCATACCGAATACAACCGGCTTGTCTTTTGCCCGGCAAGCTGGTTCGCGACGATTGTGTTTTCAAACGTTATCGGTTGGTCGCCTGACAGCATAGCTTCAAACTCGGCATGAGACGAATCCATAGCCGCCTGAAACGCAGCTGGAAAATCGGCGACCTTTACCTGATCCCAAGGCGGAACCCCTTCATACGGTCCAGTCCATGGTTGCAAGAACGCGGGCTCTTCCGCGGCCACACTCCCCGTCTTTGCCTCAGCAACCACAGTCATTGAGACCCCCGCAAGCATCAGCGCCGCAACGCCCGCCAATAATTTTCCTGTTTTCACGCATAATACTCCTTAAGGCGTTTGCAGCACATAGTCCGGCGCCGCGATCAGTTTTTGATTAGCAATTTTACATTGTGCTGCCAGCGACAAGTTCCGGCAGACCATAATCATCCGCTATGGACGAAACAAAAAATGGCGCAATGTTCGAAGATTGGTGATTTCTCGATATAGTTTGTTAAATCAGGTGATTGGGAGTTCAATAATTGGCAAACAGCATCCACTATCGTGAATCCTCCAGTATTCGCCGTTCTGCGACAATTTGGAATACGACCCCTGCCCGCGAGGCAGAACTGACTTCTTTAGTGACACTCGCCGGATGTATGTTGGTTGAACAGTCGCCGGATCACCCGGCAGATTTTCTGTTGATCGACCTTTGCTCCGAAACGAACCAGCCTTCGGACCATTTGACCGAAATAGTGCGATACCTCGAAACATGTCGGAGCGCGGCACTGGTTTGGACTGACTTGGCGAGGCTGGAAGAAGCGTTTAGCGCATTCCCGCCAAGCCGATGTCATTTTCTGGTCGATTCCGGTGACGCTGAAGCAATGACAATATTAGTCGGGGCAAATGGACGGAGAGCGATGGGGGCGTTGCATGACAGAAATCGCGAAGTGGAATTTGGTCCGCTGCACCGGATAAGCGATGAGTTGGCCGAATTCGCCCGCACACTGGCACGTATAGCAGAAACAGATGGCAAGCTCGGCGTTTCGGAACAACCCCAACCTTTTCTACCTGCTCCTGCCAGCGGCTTTCAGTCATTTGGTGAGATGGAAAATACATCGGCTGTGGCTTCGATCGATTCTAAATTGATCCGAAGCCTGATAAAGTTTCGACGGCTGCGCGATAGCTTTTTTGATTCCGAACTTTTCGCCGATCCAGCCTGGGACATATTGCTCGACCTGATGGCGGCACGTCTGGAGGGGCGGAACGTTTCTGTTTCCAGTCTTTGCATTGCCGCTTCCGTTCCCCCAACAACGGCATTGCGCTGGATTACTGCGATGACCGAAAGCGGTATGTTGCTCCGTCAGCAGGATCCTGCCGACGCACGGCGTGTGTTCATCATATTATCGGACGAGGTGACGGCGAAGCTAAACGCCTATTTTGCCGCTGCTGACAGGCAAAACGTGCAAATCGTCCGTTAGCACTTGCCAAATGTGTTGCGCTTTGGCAGAGGCGCTCATCCCGCAAGGGGGCGCTTAGCTCAGTTGGTAGAGCATCTCGTTTACACCGAGAGGGTCAGCGGTTCGAGCCCGTTAGCGCCCACCATATCCGGATGGCCCAAATTATCGAAGGAAGAGCATTGCTGTTCATCCTGCAGAAAGGATAGTCGGGACATCTTCGTCGTATGAGGGTTTTCATTTTAACAACACTGGCGATGGTGGGCGCAGCGATGCTTAGCGTTGCACCCGAAACCGCGTCGGCGCGCGATAGCGATCAGGTTGAGGCTCCTAACTGCCAGTGTAAACCCCAACGCCGGGTCGTTCGCTCGATGATGGAGCCAACGCCAGTCCGCAAAAAAGACAGAGACCGGGTGCGCCGCATTCTAATGTGACTATGCGGCCTCGGTCAGCAATTTGGCTATTTCTGCATCATCCCATTCGACCCCACCGATTACCCGCCACACTTCGCGGCCTGCCGAATCGTATAATATGGTGGTCGGCAGCGCGATGTTGTTGCCAAACGCCGCGAGCAGCGAATTGTCGGGATCAGTATAGGGTTCGAGATTGATGATTGCGGCCTGATCGAAAAAGCTACGTACCGGTTTACGACCTTCAAGATCTTGCGACACTGCGATCACCGAAACGCGGCCTTCTTCGAGTACCGCCAGCGAATCGAGCGTTGGCATTTCCGCCTTGCACGGCGCACACCACGTTGCCCAGATGTTGACGAGCAACGGGCGTCCAGCAAAGTCGGTTAAGCTGACATCACGGCCATCAGCGCCGGTAAAGACTGCTTTGGGTGCCTGCGCTCCGGCAAATTTGTAAGTCAGCGTAGCGCGCAATCCGCTCGCACTTTCCAATCCGATTTCGGTTTGTTTGCTTTTCTGGGGGGTAGAAGGCGCAGTTGGTTGCGCTTGCCCAGCGGGCTTTGTGCCACTATCGCAGCCAGCCAGAAGCATGACAGCCGATATTGCGAAGGATCGGGCGATAACGAAGCGCATATCAGATTCCAACAGCATGTGGGGCGGCCGTTTTGGCAGTGGCCCGTCGAATATCATGCGCGAGATAAATGCCTCGATCCCTTTCGACAAGCGACTTTGGCGCGAAGACATTGCCGGTAGCAAAGCCCATGCCGATATGCTGGCGGTGACCGGCATCATATCGGACGATGACAACGCCGCGATCCAGCAAGGTTTAACCGCGATCCATGCCGAGTATGAGGCGAATGGCGTTCCCGAGGATCTCGCCTTGGAAGACATTCACATGGTCACCGAAACGCGGTTGCGCGAACTGGTCGGCGAGC
>JANPAM010000102.1:0-1565 GCA_031429915.1 Sphingomonadales bacterium
AGTGCGCCGGGTTCTTCAGCGATGCCGCCCGCCCCTCGGAAGCACTCAGGAGTCTTTAGCTAAATGCGTGGCAAGCGGCGCGGACAAGATAAGCTGAGCCATATGATAAGCCAACGTTGGCAGTAAAACCATTCCGGCAATCGCTGGCGGAAATATCGTTGCAGCCAATGGTGCGCCGATGGCGATGCTTTTCTGGCCGCCAGAAAATAGCATTGTGATGCGGTCGCCTCGCGGTAGTTACATTAGCCCGCCAAGCAACCATGAGCCGCCAAATCCCACGACGAGCATGAGAGTTAGTGCCACTGCCAGCCACGCCAGTTCGTCGCCGCGCACGATACTCCAGATCCCCGCCACAACCGCGCCGGAGAATGCCACATAAACCGCTATCGCAATGGAAACCCGGTCCATCCACGTTGCCAGCGACTTGTGGCGATCAACCCACGGCTTGAACCACCGCTGTGCCGCCTGACCAAGGGCGAATGGAAGCAGCAGGATCAAAGCAATTCGCCCAACCGCCTCGCCTGAAACATTGCCTTCGCCAACATGCGCAAGCATTGCGAACAGCAATGGCGAAATGACGACGCCAACCAGATTGATCAAAGCCGCCGCCACGACCGACGCCGCGACATTGCCCTTTGCCAGAGCACAATAAGCGGCGGCTGATTGAACAGTCGAAGGAAGGATGCCGGTAAAAAGCAGGCCCAGCGCTAAAGTCGCTGGCAGCACGTTGTCGAACACATGCGACATGCCCCATCCCATGATCGGCATCGCACCGAAAACAAACAGGAAAATTGCGCCCTGTAACTGCCAGTTCCGTACGCCATGAAGCACTTCATCGCGCGGCAGGCGAACGCCATTTAGCAAGAACAGCAAAAAAATCGCCGCCGATGAAATCAGCGCTGCCACGTCCGCCGCCTCCCCCCGCACAGGCAGGATGCTCGCCAATATTATGGTGCCGAGCAGCAGCAGAACAAATCGATCAGCAAAGATGCGGGATAACATTGCCGTCGCTTTGGCCACACATAACGCGCATTGCAACACCAGCAATGTTGCGCCGCAACGAACTTTGCGTTAAGGGCGCGGCGAAATCGGGCGATTATGGTCGCCCCACTCCCAAAAGGCTTTATTATATGTCCCTTCGCAATATCGCGATCATCGCGCACGTTGACCACGGCAAAACCACGCTGGTCGACCAGCTTTTCCGCCAATCCGGCACCTTCCGCGACAATCAGCGAGTCGAAGAACGCGCGAGGGATTCGAATGATCTGGAAAATGAACGCGGTATTACGATTCTCGCGAAATGCACCAGCGTCGAGTGGGAAGGCAACCGCATCAATATCGAATACGCCAGGACACGCCGACTTCGGTGGCGAGGTCGAGCGCATCCTGTCGATGGTTGACGGTGTGATACTGCTGGTCGACGCATCCGAAGGCGCGATGCCGCAAACGAAATTTGTGACCGGCAAAGCGTTGGCGCTCGGCCTTAGACCAATCGTCGTGGTCAACAAGGTCGACCGTCCAGACGAACGAATCCAGGAAGTGCTCGACGAAGTATTCGACCTGTT
>JANPAM010000103.1:0-5692 GCA_031429915.1 Sphingomonadales bacterium
GGCGGCGATCACGGGCATACAGTTCGACACCGCATGCCCCACCATCGCTCGGCGCCACATATGGCGTGTGTCGAGTGTATCGTCTTGCGGTTCAGCGCCGATGGCTGTCGGGTAGAACAACAGCTCCGCCCCCATCAACGCCATCGCGCGCGCGCATTCAGGATACCATTGGTCCCAACATATGCCGATGCCAATGCGCGTGCCGAAGACATCCCAGACTTTGAAACCGGTGTTGCCGGGGCGGAAATAATATTTCTCCTGATAGCCGGGGCCATCGGGGATGTGGCTTTTACGGTACGTGCCGAGGATTTCGCCGCCCGCGTCCATCATCGCGATCGTGTTGTAGAAATGCGAACCGTCGCGCTCAAAAAAGCTGGTCGGTATTGCGACGCCCAGTTGCTTCGCGAGCTTTGCCATCGCGCGCACCGATGGATGCTCCAACGTCGGGTGGGCGAGGGCGAAATGTGCTTCTTCCTGCGTCTTGCAGAAATAGGAGCCTGAAAAGAGCTCAGGCGGCTGAATGATCTGTGCGCCTTGGGCAGCGGCTTGCGCAACCAAGTCGGAAACGGCATCGATATTTTCGGCTTCGCTGCCAGCCAGTGGCAATTGAAGTGCTGCGACGGATATGTTGCGAGTCATACGGTCGCTATAGCCGCACACCGAAACGTGCAGCAATGCCGATTGTGGCGAGATAGAGCAGGAATGTCATCACGACCGCCGCAACGAGCGCCAACCAGAAGCTGTGCCCGTTGCGCAACATCCACGGGATGAGCAAAAACATCGGCAGGCTGGGCAGCACATACCAGAATGTAGCTTCGGCATGATTCGCCAGCAGCGCGCTGTCACCGGTATCGCGCCACAGCCAGATCATGGCGAGAATAGAGATCAGCGGTAGCGATGCCACCAATGCCGCGAGCGCCGGAGCCTTTCGCCCGATCAATGCGATCATCGCGATAATAAAGCCCGACAGCAGGGCGCGGGTGACGAACGCTGCCGTCACAGTTTACTTCGGTTCCAGCGCGAAATCGACGGCAACGCTAACTTCCAATATGTCAGTGCCGACCCGAACCGGTGGTGCAGATACGGGCGAAACCGGCGGCGGTGACATGGCAGATGCTTGTTCTGCAACGGCGTCGCCATAATAGGACTGTGGTCCAGCTTGTGCGCCGCCGTCACGAATCGCCAACACCCGCGCTATCTTCATGTTGGCAGCCACTGCATAAGCCTCGGCCCGTGACCGCGCTGCCTTATACGCGTTGCCATAGGCAGTCAGTTTCGCTTTCTCCGGATCGGATTGGGTTAGCGTCGGGCCTGAAAGAATATTTGCCTTGGCCGCAGTGACGGCACCGATTGCTTGGCCGATTTTATCAACATTGCGGACCCGCACATTGACCTGATTGAGAGCCTGATACTGACCCTTTTTCGGCCCCCAATCGACTCGATTGATAACTATCAACTGGGTCTGGATTTCCTTTTCGGCCACGCCAACCTTTTCGAGCGCATCGACAATAGCCGCCATTTTGGACTCGTTGGCTTGCGATGCAGCGGCACCGGTTGCCCCGAAAGTTTCTATACCAGCCGAGAACGTCGCCAGATCCGGACGTACCTCGTTACGGCCAGAGGCGCTGACGCTCAGCAATGTCTCGTCATGGTCAACGCCGCGCGGGTCATGACGCCCACCACCCCCGTCGCAAGCGGCGAGGGCGATGGTCGCACCGAGAATGAACTCGGACCGGATCATGCGCGCTTTTTGAACAGCAACGTCATGCGATCGGTTTCGCCAATGGCCTCATATTTTGCCTTGTCGACTTCCTTCAAGCGAAGCGCTGGCGGCAATGTCCACACACCGTCCGGCCAGTTTGCGCTGTCCTTCGGATTGGCATTGGCTTCGCTTTTGCCGACCAGTTCAAAACCATTCACTTCCATAAACTTGATAACATCGGCTTCGCGGACATAACCTTTGCTGCCATTCGCATAACTGAACGGAGCATTTGCCTTCGCACGGTGCTGCTCGATACCGACCAGACCATCAGGCTTAAGCAATTCGCGCATAGCCTTGATCTCGGCGTCGGCGATGTTCCAGTTCATCAGGTTGTGCATCATCCGCATGATGAGAATGCGGTCATAAGTGCCTTTGACGCCCTCTGGCATCGCGCTTAATGAGAATGCCGAGAAGTCGGTTGCGGGACGACCGGTTACCTTTGCAACATCACTAGGGAATTTCAAAACTCCCGAAGCAATGCCTTCTTTTTGCTTGTCGTTAAAATGGGTGTTGGTGCCGAAATACAGGCCAGTGAACTTGCCCTTTTCGTTGACGTAGCGGCCAAGAATTCGCGTGTACCATTCACCACCGGGCGCATACTCGCCGATAACGTGGTCAGGATGGACCTTGAAGAATTCCAGCGTTTTGGCTGGCTGGCGGTATTTGTCGCGCTTGGCGTCTTCCGCCCGCGCCGGGTCAGCAAGGATCGTCGCTAGCCGCGCCTGATGCGCTTTGTGCATTTTGTCATGCTCGGCCTTACTCATCTTGTCATGCGCGGCTTTGCTCATTTCTTTATGGCTATCTGCCATAACAGGAGCAGTGAAGGCGGTGGCGGCGAGCGCCAGAAGGATCAGTTTTTTCATTGGAGTGAGGTCCTCTCTATTGGGTGATATGAATATGGAGCGTAACAGCATGTTTGCCAATACCGTCAAATTGGCACTTGCTGGCTTGAGCAATGAAAGCTGCCGCCGCCGGTAAGCACGGCATCGGCGGGCAAGCCGACAATTTTCCGGTTGGGAAATAGCGTTGCCAACTCGGCCATCGCTGCATCGTCATGACGGCTGCCATAGGTCGGCACGATTACGGCGGTGTTACCGATATAGAAGTTCATATAGCTGGCAGGGACAGCCTCGCCATATTGTTCGAAGCGACCGACCGAGGGCACAGTGGTGACTTTGCAACCGAAGGCTTCGGCGCGGTTGCGGGCGTCGGCGTAGACCGCCGTATTGGGGTCGTCGGCATCGCTGACTTCGGGAATGACCAGATGATTTGCGCCCACAAAGCGCGCAAGGTTGTCGACATGGCCGTCGGTGTGGTCATTGCCAAGGCCGTCGCCGAGCCAGAGCAGGCGGTCGATGCCGAGGTCGCTTCGAAGCCGTGCTTCGATCTGTGCTTTACCCAACGCAGCATTTCGGTTTTGGTTAAGCAGGCAGTCGGTGGTTGTAACCGCCACCCCTTCGCCGTCGACGTCGATTGACCCGCCTTCAAGCACCCAATCGCATTCGGTAACATTGAATCCGGCTGCCTTGGCAAGCGTCTCGCCGATATTTTGGTCGCCATCGAAATTGAAGCGGTTGCCCCAACCGTTGAAGCCGAAATCGCGGGCCACCCGATTGGTGCCGTCGCTGACGATGATGCAGCCGGTGTCGCGAAGCCAGATATCGCCGATCTGGCGTCCCTCGACAATGACGCCGGGCTCTACAGAATCGCGCGCGACTTTTGCCGCATCAGCATTGCCAGCGATCAGGTGAACGGTCTCACCTTTGCCGCCGTCATGAACCGCGTTGGCAAACGCCGCTATCTGTTTCTGGGCGGCAGCAAAGGGTTCCTCCCAATGCCCCCAGAAACTGGGAAAGCCGATCCAGACCCGTTCATGCGGCGCCCACTCTGCGGGCATTCTAAACGTCATACAGTTTTACTTCGCCGGCCTGCTCTTGTCACGAATAGCGCGGAACTCGTCGCCTTCGTTCCAGTTCGGCCAAGCATCGGTCATCGCCAGCATCCGGCCTACGCGGTAATAGAGCTTCAAGTCAGCCATCACGCCCGTCCAGTCCCACGCTTCCTGATACTCGTCTTTGGGGCTGTGATACGCATTTTTTTCGTAATCTTCGGCGATCTTCTTTGCAGCCTCTTTGCCGCCAGTCACGAGGTCATCGCCGCCTTCGAAATAAACCATCGGTACGCCCAATTTAGCAAAGCTGAAATGGTCGGAGCGATAATAGAAGCCCTTCTCAGGCGTCGGCTCCATCTCGGGCGTTCTTCCTTCGGCCTTTGCCGCAGCATCCAGATAGGCGTCGAGCCCGGATTTTCCTTTGCCAATAACAGTCAGATTCTTTGCAGGCCCCGCCATCGAAAAGGCATCCATATTTACGCCGCCAACAGTCTGGCTGAGCGGGAACACCGGATTTTCGGCGTAATATTTGGAGCCTAGCAGGCCGCTTTCTTCTGCAGTAACCGCCAAGAAAACGATGCTCCGGTCTGGTGGCCCTGCCTTCTTGTGACCATCGGCAAGAGCGACCAACGCCGCCGTGCCGGTTGCATTATCAATCGCTCCGTTGCAGATGTCATCGCCGTCAGCTGCTGCCGTGCAGCGACCAAGGTGGTCCCAATGTGCGGTGTACAGCACATATTCGTCGGGGCGTTTCGCCCCCTTCAATATGCCGACGACATTCTTGCTGGCTTTTCGCGCAATGTCGTTGTCGAAGCTCATCGAAGCGGTCAGGTTAAGCGGAACAGCCTTGAAGCCCTTCACTTTTGCTGCGGCCATCTGTTTGTCCAGATCCTGGCCAGCGGCGGCAAAAATCTCTTTGGCAACGCCCTTTTGTATCCAGCCATTGGCCGCCGTTTGGCTTGCACCAGCATCCTTAGATTGCGCCAGAAACTGCGTTCCGGTCCAGCTCGAATTGACCACGCTCCAGCCATAAGCCGCCGGCGCATCGTCGTGGATGATCAGGACGGCGGCGGCACCCTGCTTGGCTGCTTCCTCATATTTGTAGGTCCAGCGGCCATAATAGGTCATCGCCTTGCCGCCGAACGGGCCGTCAAGACCGGCTGTATCGAAATCGGGGTCGTTGACCATGACGACAACGGTCTTGCCCTTCACATCGACGCCAGCATAATCGTTCCAGCCCTTTTCGGGGGCGACAATGCCGTGGCCGACAAACACCATGTCGCTCATGTCAATTTTGGTTGTCGGTGTTTCGCGGTAGCTGCCGACTACAAACTCGCTGCCATAGGCAAATGACATCGCCTTGCCCGCCTTATCGGCAATGCTCAGCGCTGAAACATTTTTCGCGGTGATTTCGACCAGCGGCACATCCTGAGTCCAGCTGCCCTTGTTGCCTGGCTCAAGCCCTGCCGCTTTGAACTTCTCGATCAGATAGGCGACGGTCTTGACTTCACCCGGCGAACCCGGTGCGCGGCCCTCATAGCTGTCGAGCGAAAGCTCTTTGGTGACTTCTTTCATCGTCGCTTCAGAGAGCGCCGGGACAGTCATCTCGGGAGCCGCGACTTCGGCAGGAGTATCTTCGACCTTTTTGCAGGCAGTCAGGGCCAAAGCCGAGACCGCGGCCAGCATCAGTATGCGCATCAGAATCTCCTAAAACGAATTATTATTACGCCTTGTGGCAGAGCGGGTTTGAAGGCTCAAACGAAAAAGATTGTGAACGTTGAAACCCGCAGAAATCTGCACAAGTTGATAGTGGATTGCACAAAAGTTATCCTACAAGCCTTGGCTGGAAAGTCACACTAAAGTCACACCTGAATGGTCGTTTTGCATTTAGCTGATTGCACGCCGGGACAGCCATACCGGGTAGTCGGCGATGTGATACGGATGTTGGCAGAGCAAATCCAACATTTCAAGCCGAGATGGGAGAACGCGCCAACAAAAAAGGCGGCCCCACAGGACCGCCTCTTTGGCTTGGCTTTGAA
>JANPAM010000104.1:0-1612 GCA_031429915.1 Sphingomonadales bacterium
GGTGTCGAATTTCCCGTGAGCGATCAACCGGCGGTTGACGCCTTCATGACATCGAATGATGTCAAGGCTGCCCGTAGCGAACTTCTAAAATCATGGGTCTGGGCCAAAAGCGAAGATGGTCGAGGCAGCATTGCGATGCTAGGCATGTTTGAGCGGCTTCGCGGATATGTCCGTTCCGGATCGGTCAGCCGTGTGCTTGCAATGCTGTCCACGAAATTTGTTGATAGCGAAGACTATGAGCGCCGGATGGCACAGCCGCTGCTTGATGCACAAAAGCAAGACAGCAAATTGACGTTGGTATTGGTGGGGAATGCCCATGCGCGGCTGGTCAAAAGCAATTGGGGCCCGAAGCCGTATTGGCCGATGGCATACTGGCTTCCCCAAAAACAAACGGTTACCTTGAATACAATCGACAATGGCGGGAGCAGTTGGAACTGTATTGGAGAAGGAGTGGATGCGGACGGTAAGCCAAACATTGTATGCAAAGCACGTCCGGGACGAACGCCGCAAAATTTGTTTACCCGAGGTATTGTCGTAAACGGTGAGACCAGCGCGGATGGTTATTCAGGAACGCTTCGCCTCGGGGTGGAAACTACGGCCTCTCCTCCGGCAAAAAATGCGCGAAATTTAAGGCAACAATAGCAGTCAAACCTGCAAATCTTCGTAACTTGTTCAAACCGATGATAAATAGCGCCCAAAGCTGTAGTTTCACACAAAGCCACGAAGAAGGACAAGCCCTAAGCCGCCAGCCTAACCTCAGCCGTAATCACCCCCGCCGTCGCGTGCACCATTCCGCCGTCGCGCGACACCAGCCCAGCTTCTTCGAGCACCGTCACATCCTCATGCACTCGCCGATAGGGCCGCGCCAACGACCGCGCCAGTGCCGACACCGACGGCTCGGGCTGTGCATGCAGATGGCGGAGCAGGCGATATCGTTCGCCGGTCATCACCCGCGCCAGTCCTTCCCAGCTTTCGAAGGCAAGCACATGCTCGGCGACCTTCGCGCCCTTTTCTGCGCGATGCCATGCGCTAACAAAGGCCGCTGCATCTTCGGCCAGACTTCCGCCGACCACCAGTTTCGTTTCCATCATTCGCCTGCTCCTTTCGCCTTTCGCCACGCCGCCACATCGGCGAGGAAATCTGCCATCAACTGTTCGGGCGAGGTGAAGGCGTAATCGCTTTCTTCATCACCGAAGTGCCGGTGGTCGCCTTTGCCCGCTTCGTTGTCGTAACCGATCCAGCGTTCGCCCGGCCGCCCGTAAAACAGCCTGTATTTGAACGCATGGTCCGACCCGCGCACCGGCGACGGCACCTGCCAAAGCCTGATTTCCGATATCGAGCCATCATCGAAGATACGCTTGCGATGGAATATCAGCGTCGCCTTTGGCATATGACATTTTATGTCATAGTTTACCTATGACGTCAAGCGTCATAGCGGCTACACCTTATGATGCGCCCCTAAACTTGCCCTGATACGGTCGAGCGTCGCTTTGCGGATCGCCTTTTTGTTCCACGCATAGGCCTTGCCGGAAAGCTGCGCCAATTGGCCAGCAACCGCCATCGCCTTGGCCTCGACCTCGCCCGCCTCGGCAAGCATGTCGAGATAGCCTGC
>JANPAM010000105.1:0-1549 GCA_031429915.1 Sphingomonadales bacterium
CGAGCGTGGGAGGCTTTTGCTTCGGCTGGATATGCCCACGCTACAGCCGAAGCAAAAGTCCTGACATTAAAGGGTCGGCTGCTTAAGGACCGCGGGCGCGTTGCCAGCGGCGAAGATCGGGCTCGACTTTTTCTGGAAGCTGCGCACGCTTACATCGACGCCGCTGCCCTTGGCCCCGACAGTTATCCGCTGATTAACGCCGCCACGATGTCACTGTTTGCCGGACACACCGCCCAGATGCGGGTGCTGGCGGATGAAGTGCTGGCGCTGATAGAGACCGGCGCCGGGCGGGGGGAAACGCCGTATTGGCATGCCGCCACGCGCGCCGAGGCGCTGTTGCTGGTCGGTGACGCCGACGCCGCAAACGTTGCGATTGCCGAGGCTATCGACTGCGCACCTTCTGCGTGGGAAGACCATGCGACAACGCTTCGTCAGTTCCGGCAGATTTTGACTTTCCGGCAAGAGGATTACGCTTGGCTTGCTGGTTATTCGCCGCCGTCCAGCCTCTATTTTAGCGGAATGATCGGACTGGCCGCTGACGACGCAGTGGCAATAGCTGCGATTCAAAAGGCGGTTGGGGATATCAATCCGGGCTTCGGTTACGGCGCGCTTGCCGCCGGTGCCGACATTCTGATCGCCGAGGCGCTGGTGAGCAATGGAGCAGAGCTGCATGTCGTGCTGCCTGCGATCCCATCGCTTTTCAGAGCGGTGTCAGTCGATCCTTTTGGAGCCGAATGGGGCGCGCGGTTTGATACGCTATTCGAAAAAGCCGCAACGATAGAGATTATCGACGGTGGACCGAATTTGTCGGTCGCTGCGGTCGATATCGCTACACAGGTTGCGAAGGGACGCGCAGTTGACAATGCCGCCGGGATGGAGAGCGAAGCGACCGATCTCTTGGTCACTACAGCCCCCCAATTATCCCCGTCGAAAGCTGCTGAGCATATGTTAGTGCTTCAGCCGACTGCCATCGTTGGCGAGCAATCGATACTCGCGCCGAATGCGCAGCTGGCCCTGGTGGCGATTGCATTTGGCGCACTGGACGACATATCGATAACCGCCTTTGCCGACATCGCTGAGGCCGAGCAGGTGCTTATAGACCACCACGCTTCCGCACCGGGGGCAACGATTGCCGTTTCACTTGGTGTCGATCAAGGATCACCGGAAGCGCGGCGAGCACAAATTGAGCGGATGCTGCGTTCGGCTGCAAAAGGGACTACCATTGCTTCAACCGAAGCGGCCATGGCATTGAAAGCGCGCAATTCGAAAATGTGGTTAGAACCAATTGGCGAGTTGCCCGGTGCGGCGGGAGCGATTAGCCTATATGCAATAGTCGTGACGTAATTCCGGGGAGGGGATTTAGTGCAGAGCAAACAGGGACGCCAAAATGCAAAAGAGCCAAACGGCCAACACCACAACACAAAGGACCGGGCCTGACATCGAACCGGCATACATCGCACCAGAGAAAATCGACTTGGTGCAGTTCGTACCGCCTGCCGAGCTTGTGCCGTTCGTAACCCAGATTTATTTTTTCCGCTGCGAAGAATTG
>JANPAM010000106.1:0-7577 GCA_031429915.1 Sphingomonadales bacterium
CCGTGAGGCATTGCGCGCAGTTAATTCAATTACTCTTTATGGCCCCGAAAAGTCGGCTGGTATCGTCTCGTTCTCGATGGAGGGGGTGCATCCGCACGACATCGGTACCATATTGGACGAAGAGGGCGTGGCGATCCGCGCAGGGCATCACTGTTGTCAGCCATTGATGGACTATCTTGGTGTGCCCGCCACCGCGCGGGCGAGCTTTGGAATTTATAATGACGAAAGCGATGTCGCTGCGCTCGTGCGCGGCCTTGATCGCGTTCAAAGGATTTTCGGATGAACGAGATTAAAATCGAAGAAGTAGACAGCGTGGATGCACCGCCCCGAGCCCGCGTCGAAAGCGCCGCCGAAACCTTTGAACGCAAGATAGATTATCTCGAGGGTTTTCTGGCGCAGAAGCCAGCTGAACCAGCTTCCGGTGAACCCGATAGCGACCTGTACGAAGCCGTCATTGCCGCGCTCAAAGACATCTTCGACCCCGAAATCCCGGTCAATATCTATGACCTCGGCCTGATCTATAATGTCGAGATCAACGGCGGTCACGCTCTGGTCACGATGACGCTGACCACGCCGCATTGTCCGGTCGCGGAAAGCATGCCCGCCGAAGTTGAGATGCGAGTTGGTGCGGTGCCGGGGGTTGGTGATGCCGAGGTTAATCTGGTGTGGGAACCAGCCTGGAGCCCAGCCAATATGACCGATGAAGCGCGGCTGGAGCTTGGAATGTTATGACCGAAGTCAAAACTAGAGCTCGCCCCGCCGCCGTCAATCTGACCCCTGCATCCGAAGCCCGTATAGCCGACCTGATGGCCAAGGCACCGGCAGACGCAATTGGCGTCAAGCTCTCAACGCCGCGCCGCGGTTGCTCGGGGCTTGCCTACTCGGTCGATTATGTGACCGAAGCCGTCGCCTTCGACGAGAAGATCGAAACCCCCGGCGGTGTGCTCTACATTGATGGTGGCTCAGTGCTTTATCTGGTCGGTTCGACGATGGATTGGGTCGAGGACGACTTTGCCGCAGGGTTTGTTTTCAACAACCCGAACGCAACCGGTGCCTGCGGCTGCGGGGAGAGCTTTACCGTTTAGCCTTCCCATCAAAGCATATCTTTGATGGAGCCCGATTAAAACGCAAACTGAAGCCTGAACGCCACGCCCAAGTCATCAGGTGCCGTTTCAAAATGCCCCGGCTCTTGACGCCAAAACAGGTTCGACGAGAAATAGCCGCCGTTAATCGGCATCACCCATGCCAGTTCGCTCGATATTTCCCGACCGGTCGGCGCAAGACTGAACCGGCGGACGCCAAAGGTTGGTGTAAGCGTCGCGTAATCGTATGAAACCGGCAGATTTAGCGCCAGACCACCGCTCGTCACGCGAAGCGGTTGTGCCACGCGAAACGCCAGTCGGTCGCCGCGCGTTACCAAATTGGCACGCGCCAAATCGAACGCGAACGCATTGCTTTTTAACAAGCTCTGTCCGGTAAGCGTTGCGGAGCCATTTGCATATGTCCAACCCTGCCGCCAGCTTGCACCGAGTGACCAGTTGCCGCCGAGCTCCATTTCGCCATTGCCATCGACAAACAGGGTCCTGGAGCCATTCCGGCCGATAAAGTCGGCGAACCGGGCGCCCAATATCGTCTGGTCCTCACGCTGCCAGTTTACGCCCAACGCCAGTTTTGCCGGACCAATTTGCCGATCCGCTGAAAGGCCAACGCCCGAATAAGCGTAGCGATGCGTACCGCTGCGAGTGAATTCCAAGCCAGCGCGTTCGAACAATCGCGCTTGGCCGGTTTCAGCGCTTGCCGTTAGTCCGAAGCTGCCGATTTGCCGCCGGAGCGCAAATGCGGTTCCGGGAAGGCGTTCGAACCCGCCCTCCATCCGGGCCTCGCCAGCGGTCAGAAATGCGCCACTCTGCATTTCTTGCAATGCCGCGACTTGCCCCGCTGCCGTCTGCCGAATGCCAAGGCTGAACCGCATGTCCTTGGTAATCGCAGCACTCACCCGACCGGCCAGTACACGCGCCTGTTGTTGCTGATCGCCGGTAAGCGCCAGCGGCAGCAGATTGCTGCGGCCATTGCTGTCGCCGCTGATCGAAAACGCTAGTTCGGTGGAGCCAACGCTTGCGCTCACCGAGCGACCTTGATTGATGAGCGCTGGCGTCAGCCGCAAACGGGGTGCGGTTGCCGTTAAGCCATGCGTCAAGTCGAGGTCGTACGCACGGCCATAGCTGTCAAGTATCACCGCATTTACCGGGCGTGTGGACAAAGCAACGTCGCCCATAGGGCCGGAGGTTGTGCCCCCGTTTCCGGAAAGCGGCACAGCCGTCGTGGTTCCGGCAAGCGATGTTGTCCCGGCCGGTGCAAAGGCGCGTCCAATATCCAAAATACCGCGCCCGTAAATTGCATCAGTGCCAACAGCGCCTGCCTCGCGCGCGCTTGTCAGCAGCAGGTTGACAATATTTGCACCCGTAAGGTTCGGGAACGCTTGTGCCAAAAGTGCTGCAGCCCCGGCGATCTGCGGCGCTGAGAATGATGTGCCGTTAAAAACGCGAACAAAAGTTTGCCCGTTTTCGACAAATCGCAAAATCGTGTCATTTTCGTACTTACAGCAAATGCCTTGGCCCAACGCCGACAACACGCTTGCTTGCGAAACGCCTGCCTTGTTGCTGAAATCCGAAATCACATTCTGTTCGTTGACCGACGTCGCAATTATTACCAAGCCGTTGCCATTGGCGAGCAACGCTTGAGCAAAAGGGCTCGGATTATTCGGATCGTATTTCGGTGCGGTATCATTGCCTTCATTACCCGCCGATACGACTATTACGATTCCCGCTAGCGTCGCTCGACTGATTGCGCTGCGCAACGCAGAGCTTGCCCCGCCAGCGCCACCGAGTGAGATGTTGATGACGCGGGCTCCGGTATCAATCGCGCGATTAACGCCTGCCGCAATCGAGGAGTCGAAGAATGAGCAATTGGCTTCCTCCTCGCCCGGATCGACGGTAGTGCAACTTCCCGGTTGGTCCGCACGCAAAGCCAGTATCGTCGCGTTGAAGGCAATGCCGTGGACATCGCGGTCATCCTTTGCTGCGGCCAGAACACGCGTAACCGCGGTGCCGTGACCGTCTTCGTCACCGAGCGCGCGTCCGCCGGTAGTTACATCTCCCGATTGCGGATGGATCCGCCCTGTAAATTCATGGCTGTTCGGGTCAATGCCAGAATCGATCACACCGACGGTAACACCCGCGCCTGTCGCCCCAGCCTGATACGCGGTCACTGCGTTATGAAAGCCGGGGCCGTCCGACCGGTTAAACTCGGAGGTCTGGAAGCTGCCAACAGACGTAGCCGCCGGAGGAGGCGGAGGGGGCGGAGGCGGTGGGGGTGGCGCGACCACCGATGGCGGCGGCGGAGCCGGAATCGGGTTTACCCCCCCGCCTCCGCCACCACCGCCGCACGCAGACAAGCCAAGTGCAAAGATGACGGACGAGCCAACCGCCAGTTTGCGAGCCGCAATTCTGTTCGCCATAGAAGGGTGCCTTCGTTTAATGGTCGACTGATGTGCGCCATGAAGGCTTTCGCCAGTCTTAACGCCATTCTGACATTGTTGTAATAATCAAGGTACGGCATTAGGCGCTACCGGATGCAAATAGAGCTTTCACAAACCGAAACATGGATTTTCGATCTCGACCTCACGCTGTACTCGCCTGAGGCGAATATCATGGCGCAGGTGCGGGACCGAATTGCGTTGTTCGTGGAAAACCATTTCAAAATTGGTTCAGACGAGGCCAATGCGATCAGGCACCGTTACTGGCAAAAATACGGAACCACGTTGGGCGGGCTGATGGCCGAACATGGAGTCGAGCCGCATGGATATCTCGATTTTGTCCATGACGTTGATTTGGGAAAGCTGGAACCCTGTTCGCGTTTGAGGGCATATCTATTGGCGCTGCCGGGGCGCAAGTTGATTTTCACCAATGCCGACCTGCCTTATGCCGAGCGTGTATTAGCAGCGCGGGGATTGGACGATGTGTTCGAGGATATTTTCGACATCCACCGGATGGAGCATTTGCCCAAGCCCGATCCGGCCAGTTACCGCGCATTTTGTGATCAATTGAAGGTCGATCCAAGGCGAGCGCTTTTTGTCGAGGACTCAGCGCATAATCTCGTTCCGGCCAAGGCGCTTGGTATGACAACTATTTGGGTGAAACACGACGGCGAAGCTGATAGCAGCGGCCACGAAGACCATATCGACCTCCAGATTGTCGACGTCACTGAATGGCTGTCGTCAATTCACAGCCTTGAGAGAGCAACATGACCCAGCAGCTTGCCACGATAATTGACGCCGCTTGGGAGGCTCGCGACGGCATTAGCAGCATTACTCAGGGCGAAGTGCGCGATGCCGTTCAGACCGCATTGAACGGACTCGATGACGGATCGTACCGCGTGGCCGAAAAGCTGGATAACGAATGGGTTGTCAACCAGTGGCTGAAAAAGGCTGTTTTGTTATCTTTCCGGCTGAATGACAATGTCGTGGTCGATGGCGGTGCATCGGGCGCGCCTGCCTATGACAAGGTGCCGTCCAAATTCACCGGCTGGAGCGAGAACCGGTTCCGCGATGCAGGCTTTCGAGTCGTCCCCGGCGCGGTCGCTCGTCACGGTAGCCATATCGGCAAAAATGTCGTGCTGATGCCAAGCTTCGTCAACATTGGCGCTCGCGTTGATGAAGGCAGCATGGTCGACACCTGGGCGACCGTCGGCAGCTGTGCGCAGATCGGCAAAAATGTTCATCTCTCGGGCGGCGTCGGCATCGGCGGCGTGCTCGAACCTTTGCAGGCCGGACCAGTCATCATCGAGGACAATTGCTTTATCGGCGCTCGCTCCGAAGTCGTCGAAGGCGTGATCGTCGAAGAAGGCGCGGTACTGTCGATGGGCGTATTCATCAGTTCGACCAGCAAAATCATCGACCGCACTACCGGAGAGATTTTCGTTGGCCGCGTGCCCGCTTACTCGGTCGTCGTCCCCGGTTCGCTTCCCGGCAAGCCACTGCCCGACGGCAGCCCCGGACCCAGCCTGTCGTGTGCCGTCATTGTCAAGCGGGTCGATGCCCAGACGAGAGCGAAGACCGCGATAAACGAGCTGCTGCGGGATTAACGTGCGGTTTCGTTTTAAGCGATAACTGCAAAACCACCGCAGCCCTGAGCAGCAGTTGCTGTAGGCAACTGCGTCCGTCGAAGGGCGCTTATCAGCATAGCGCTGTCCTTAGCCGCGAAGCGTCCTTCGACTTTCTCTCGAACTGACGTTCGAGAGGCTCAGGACTACGGTATTTAGTGCCGGTATATATAGCGCGAATTCCATCATCGACTTTTGACAGTTTTGACGCGCAATCGCGTTTTTGCTGTTACCCCGAACCCCGGCTCTCCAGTTGCGGCGGCACCGCAGGCGCGCTCAGCGCGGCGCGGCGGAGCAGGCTGCTGCTGTCTTTCAGCACATTGCGATTGAGTACGCCGCCCCAGTCGGCACGGCATTCCATGAATTCACCCGTAGCCCCCTGCTCGCCCGCCGCTTCGGCCACCATCGCGTCGAGAAACGCCCCGAATTCCTGAGCCACTGCCTGCACCGGTGCCGAGCCGAGCGCCGCCTTGTTACCAAGCCGCTCAATCGTCGCGAGCAGCATTTTCGGATCGCGCCGCCGCTTTTCCTGGAACAGCTTTCCGTCGCGATAGATACGTTCGACCGAACCTTCAAAAGCAAGTTCATAGGCATCGTCGATCAATCTCTGCCGCGCCAGCAACAGCGCCGCATCCCACGCCAGCGCAAAGGCGCGCCCGGCGCCTGAGTGACGAAAAGCATACGCCCCCTGCCGGGTCATCCCGACAAAAGCCGCCGCCCGCTCGACATACCCACACTCCGCCAGCGCCTCGCAAAAGGCGCGCTGTCGTTCGACGGTCCAGCCACCCGCTTGGCGCGATGCGATGAAGGCGGCGGGGAGGGTTGGTTCGGAGGAAGAAGCAGGATCAGTCATTCTTCGTAATAGAACATAAAAGGAACATAATGTCAGGAGGAAGTTTCCTATTGCGCGATTTTCAGCGCTGCGCATTCTGTCGACTACCGACAACATTGCAGACATCGACTTATGGGCTTAGGCTGCCGCAGGCTATCGTGGCGTCAACCTTGGCCCCACCTATGCGCGAGGGCGGATCGTCACTATATCCGTCACGGCGAGCAGCGAATTTTAAGGAGAGCGTGATGCGTCATTGGGCTTTGTCGGCGACGACGGCGGGAGCTGCCTTCTTGATCTCTAGCTCAGGCTCAGCGAGCTCGCCGCAAGGTCTGATTTCAGGCAGCTATTTCCTGGACGGCGAACGGAGCGACAATTATCTTCAATCGATTGACAGCGCTCTTCCCGTCCGTTCCCTCGCCGCCCGCGATCTCGTTCGCCGGCTGCGCAAGGCGGCCGCGCCTGGATATGCAATCAGCATCTCGTTCCCAGAAGGACGGTTCTCGATCAAGATCGATGACAAGCGATTGATTGACGTTTCGACAAGCGGAGAAGCGATCGAGTGGAAGCTCGTGGATGGGCTGGTTTTTGATGTGTCGGCAACAACAAATGGTAAAGCTGTTTCCCTGACGTTCCGTGCGCCCGACAGCGAGCGGACCACTGTCTTTCGCAGCGATGGGCAGCAGTTGGTGGCAGAGACCACCATCACCGGTCCGCTGATCTCTACGCCGATTCGCTATAAGGTCGTCTATAATCAAGCGAGTTGACAGGATCTAAGAGTCGGACTTTCTCTGGTGAGAAGCCTTGAACGGTCTTGGTCTCGTAGTTGCGGATGCCGGTCCAGCTGATCTCTCCAGCATCCGCTTTGAGGCGCGCTATGATCGTGAACCAACGGCAACAAGCCGTTCATTTTGCCGCCACCCTGGACTGAAGCTCGAATGTCCGCTTCCCACAAAATACCCGCCATTTATTTGCCCCTCCCCACTACAGCCAAAATCCCACTTGAAAATCAGGCCAAATCGCTTCATAGCCCACTTGCGGACCGGGCCCCTCTGGCGTTGGCTTTCTTGAAAGCAACGTGATGTCGGCCGCATCGGAAGTTTCCGGTGCACATGGTCGGGCGGTCTGCTTTCCCCGATATACGCTCTTGGCCGGTGGCCGGAAACTCCGATTGGACTCATCGTTTCAAGAGGAGCATTTGATGGATTTTCTATTCGCTGACTGGCTGGGAACGCCGGTCTGGTTCTGGCTAAGCTTTATCGGCATCGTGGTTGCGCTCACCGCGTTCGACCTTGGCATCTTGCACAAGGAAGACCGCGAGATGGGCATTTCGGAAAGCCTCAAACTTTCCGCCTTTTATATCAGCATCGCGATGGCCTTTGGCGTCTGGGTCTGGCTGCAAAAGGGTGCCGTAAGCGGCATGCAATTTTACACCGGCTTCTTCATCGAAAAGGCGCTGTCGATCGACAATGTCTTTGTCATCAGCCTGATTTTTACCTTCTTCGCGATCCCGCGCAAATACCAGTACCGCGCGCTTTTGTGGGGCATCATCGCGGTGATCTTCTTGCGCGGTATCATGATCGCGGCG
>JANPAM010000107.1:0-7029 GCA_031429915.1 Sphingomonadales bacterium
GATTACCCAGCAGGAAAAGTACAACAAGGTGATCGACGCCTGGTCAACCTGTGGTGACCGCGTTGCCGGTGCCATGATGGACAAGCTGAAGGCATCGCCGCTCGACGAGCATGGCCGCGAAATGCCGGTCAACTCGGTTTACATGATGGCTCACTCGGGCGCGCGTGGTTCGCCAGCGCAGATGAAGCAGCTTGCCGGTATGCGTGGGTTAATGGCCAAGCCCTCGGGCGAGATCATCGAAACGCCGATCATCTCGAACTTTAAGGAAGGCCTGACCGTCCTTGAATATTTCAACTCGACCCACGGTGCCCGTAAGGGTCTTGCCGATACCGCGTTGAAGACGGCTAACTCGGGTTACCTGACCCGTCGTCTGGTTGACGTTTCGCAGGATTGCACGATTGTCGAAGTCGACTGCGGTACCGAACGGGCGCTGGAAATGCGTTCGATCGTTCAGGGCGGTTCAACCATCGCCTCGCTCGCCGAGCGTGTGCTTGGACGCACCACCGCCGAAGACATTACCGATGCCGACGGCAAGGTGCTGATCCCTTCGGGCACGTTGCTCGACGAACCGATGGTTGCCGAAATGGAAGCCACCGGACTGCAAGCGCTGAAGATCCGCTCACCACTGGTCTGCGAATCCAAGGTCGGCGTCTGCGGCACCTGCTACGGACGCGATCTGGCACGTGGTACGCCGGTTAACATCGGTGAAGCGGTCGGCGTTATCGCCGCACAATCCATTGGTGAACCGGGAACCCAGCTGACCATGCGTACCTTCCACATCGGTGGTGCGGCCCAGTTGAACGAGCAGTCGAACCTCGACGCGTCATCGGCTGGTAAGGTCATGTACCGCGACCTGCCGACGATTATCGACAAGCGCAAACGCCGTCTGGCGATGGCGCGGAACGGCGAACTCGTCATCCTCGACCGCGATGGCCGTGAGCTTGAAATCCACCGTCTGCCCTATGGTGCGACGCTGGTGTATGCTGACGGTGCCGATGTCGAAGCTGGCGCTCGTCTTGCCGATTGGGACCCGTTCACCATGCCGGTCATCACCGACAAATCGGGTGTTGTGAAGTTCCAGGATCTGATCGACGGTCGCACTTTGAACGAGCAAACCGACGAAGCCACCGGCATTGCGCAGAGCGTTATCACCGAGGACCGTTCAATCGGTCGTGCCAAGAAAGAGGAGCTGCGTCCGCGCATTACCTTGCTCGACGGCGAAAGTGGTGAAGCCGGGCGTTACCTGCTCGGACCCGGCACGATGCTGTCGGTCGAGGACGGGGCCGAGGTTCAGGCTGGCGACGTTATCGCCCGTGTGACCCGCGAATCCGCCAAGACCCGCGACATCACCGGCGGTCTGCCGCGTGTTGCCGAACTGTTCGAAGCGCGTATTCCAAAGGACAACTCGATCATCGCCAAGATTTCGGGTCGGGTCGAATTCGTCCGTGATTACAAGGCGAAACGCAAGATCGCGATTGTGCCCGAAGAAGGTGACCGGATTGAATATCTCATTCCGAAGATCAAGGTGCTCGACGTGCAGGAAGGCGATTTCGTCCGTAAGGGCGACAACCTGATCGCTGGATCGCCGAACCCGCATGACATCCTCGAAGTCATGGGCATCGAAGCACTGGCCGAATATCTGGTTGCGGAAATCCAGGAAGTGTACCGTCTGCAGGGCGTGAAGATCAACGACAAGCACATCGAAACGATTGTTCGCCAGATGCTGCAAAAAGTTGAAATCACCGATGGCGGCGACACGACTTTGCTGGCTGCCGAACAGGTCGACCGTGAAGAAATGGATGCGATCAACGCCAAGCTGACCGCCAAGCAGAAGCCAGCGGTTGGCAAGCCGGTTCTTCTCGGCATCACCAAGGCGTCGTTGCAAACCCGCAGCTTCATCTCGGCCGCGTCGTTCCAGGAAACCACCCGCGTGCTTACGCAGGCGGCGGTTGAGGGCAAGAAGGACATCCTGACCGGCCTGAAGGAAAACGTGATCGTCGGACGTCTGATCCCGGCTGGTACTGGCTCCGCCATGCACCGGATGCGGGTAACGGCGAACAGCCGCGATGCCGCTCTCCGCGCGCAGTACAAGAAGCTTCAGGAAAGCCTGATCGCACCTGACACAGCCGCCGAAGAGCACGCCGCCGAGCTGGCGCAAGGCCCCGAAGCAGCAATCGGCGACGATGCGTTGGCTGCTGTCATGGGGGAAACCCACGGCACCGATGCTGATGCGGGAGAGTATCTGAATGAAGATGCAAGCGACGTGTTGGTCAAGGATGCGGGCGAGGAAGAGTAAGACTTTTTCGCTAGGGTTTAGAGCGCAAACAAAAACCCGCCGGGAGTGACCCCGGCGGGTTTTTTGTTAGTGGCCAGAATGAGCCTGACACGATGTTCAGTCAGCAGCAATCATACCGATTTATGATACGAGCATGATGAAGCTACTGCCGCTTCTTGCCGCATGCACCGCGTGCACTCCTGCAAGCGAAACTCGGACTGATGCGGAAGCGTCGCAACCGCGCAGCTATGCAACTCAGACAAATGCGCCCTCGCCCGATTACGCCTTGCTGATAAGCAGGCAGCACCCCCAAATTTGCGGCACCACGGGCGTGAGGCCACATCACTGCTGCCAAGCAATGCCAAACAGGTAGGCGACGAATGGCTTGCCCGGTTAAGACAACGCGGGGCGCTATTGGGTCATGGCCTTGCCGGAAAAAGCCCGGATGGCCCGGTGAATATGATCGATACTGGACTGACCGGAAAAGAATTCGACATCTGGACACATGAAAATGGCTGGGCGGTACCCACGCACATTACTTGGAGTTTCGTCCCAGCGCTTGTCCTCCCGCCTGTCAGCAATGCGGCCAAGTATGCCATCCGCGTTTGGCCGGCATCGACGGTGCGCACTGGAGCGCAGCATGAAGCACTTTTTCACAGTCGCGTGGAATTGCGGGACGGTTGTTTCTTCGTAGCCGAAGGCGGAGGGAAGGCGGACAAACTGGCGTGGTTTCATGCCGAAATGGCGTTCGACAAGGATAGATCGGGATATTTCACTCTACGCAACCGAGTGAATGGACAAACGCTGGCGCGTTTGGGTGAGGAAATGAACTGGGGTGGCCCGGCAAGTGCAGACATCGATGAAAAAACCAAAAGCGCCTTGATCGATGCTTGTGGAAATCATGAAATCTGTATTGTCGGGTCACCTGAATCGAGCGAGCGGTTTTTGACAGAGCATCCGCATTTGCGCGGACCACAATTACCGCCGCCACCGCCACCACCGCCGCCACCTCCATCACCACCACCACCATCGAAGAATTAGGCCCAAATCGACGATTGGTCCTAATTAGACTAGGCGTTAGCCGCCTAAAACTTCCCCGACAGCGTCAACTGCACCCTCGGGTCGAGCGTTCGTTCGCGGCTGATGATCTGGGTTATTACGCCGCTTGCGCGGGTGTCGTTGTAGATGAAGCGGTCGCGGTTGAATTTGGAGCCGGTGATGCCGATCATCTCCAGCTTCAACGTGCCCAATTTGAACTTGTTGTATTCGACAAAGGCGCTGACGTTCGATCCTTCGACTTGCCTGCGGAACTGGTTGAAGAAATACGCGTTGCTTGCCGCCTGCACGCCGACTGATGCGCCCCAGACGATGCCGGTCCCAGCAATGTCGTGTCGCAGATTCCAGTTCTGGTGCCATAATGGACGGTACGATATCCGTCGGCTCAGGCCGGTTATTGGGTCGGTCAGGCGGCTGCCGTGATAATGGCCGACATATTTGAGTTCGATGCCGGTCACGCCAATAGGTTTCGTCAGCCAGTCGAACGGCAAGGTTATTTCCAGCTCACCATTCCACCGCGTGCTGTTGCCAATATTGCCCGATCCGTCGAACCGCCCGGTGACATTGCCATTGGCATCGCGTGTGGTGATGAGCAGCAAGTCCTGCGTGTCGCTGACCATTTGATACTCGCCGCGCAACTGTATACTGCCGCGTTCGAGGAACTTGTGCCGGATCAGCGCCGACAGGCTGTTGCTCTTTTCGGGCACCAGATCGGCGTTGCCAGCGTCAACCTGGTTGCCTTGGCCGATGTCAACCGATGTAGCGAAGTCGCCAAAATCAAGCTGAGCCACCTGCCGTTCGGCGCGGAACTCCATCGTCGTTGCCTTGTCGAGCGTCCATGTGGCGGCAAGGCGCGGTTTTATAAACTGGAAACTACGCCGCGCAGTGCTGTCGCCCGATAGCTTAAGCGTCGAAAACTCCATGATCGCGCCCGCTTCGATCTTCCAATTCGGGCTGACGGTCCACACGTCGGAAATGAACGGCTCTACCCTCGTTTCCTGCGCCAGCACGTTAGATGCAGGAAACTCCGTCACCGCGCCATTTGAGGAACTGGCGGCGGAAAATTTTGCGTCGAGCCGGTTATAGGCGACCTCCGCCCCAAACTGGAGCGAGTGATCGGGTATGGCGGTCCAGTCGTTCTGCGCTCGAAATACGGCTTCCGTCGGTTTGTTGCGATTGCGTGTTTCGAACCGCGAAACCGGCTGGCCGATACGAGCAGTTTCGATGCTGCCATCAACACTTTCGGTGCCAGTGCGGTAAAGCGAAACCAGCTTGGTCTTCAATTTTGCAGAGATCGGAAATTCGACATCGCCACCAACTTCGATTGCAGTGTCGGTAATCGGGGCGTCGGTGAACAGCTTTTCGGAGCCGATGAACACCCCGGCGGCATTGGTGTAATCGCCAAATCGCCGGTCCAGCCCGTTGTTGATTTCGAATTTGGCATTGGTGTTGATTTTAACATCGCCGGTTTTTGTTTTAATCGCGCCACCAATCGAAAATTGGTCGTAGCCGCCGCGCCCGACATAGCTTCGGCGCTCGATCAACTGGCCCGCTCCGTTGCGGAAGTCTTCGGGGCCGAAGCCGCGCACCCGTTCGGAAAAGGAAGAAAAGTTGAGTTCATAGCTCGTCGGACCGCGCCGCAGCGTTGCCGATCCGCTGCCGAAACCGGTTACGCCATATTTCGTGCCGACCAGCAGATTGGCGTCGAACGTGCCGCTGACCCTCGCCGATACCTTGCGCACCACGTTGACAACCTGCGCTTTGCCTTGCGCCTCTCCGTCCGCGCCTGCCTGTTCTGTGAGTTCGATATAGTCGACTTCGCTCGCCGGAATGCGGCCAAGCAGCGTGAAGATGTCATCGGACTTTGTCGATGGCCGGTCGCCGTCGATTAGTACGTTGCCCGCATTCTCGCCGAAGCCGCGTCGGCCTTCGCTGCGGTCGATGGAAAAGCCGGGAATCCGCTGCACCATGTCGAGCGCGGTGACAGGACCGAAGGCAGCAAAAAAGTCAGCGCGGAACTGTGTTTTGCCGTCGGTCGAGGCGGCAGAGGGCACGGGGTCCTGAGCGTAAACCACTGAACTCGAGCAAAATGATGCCATCATCACGCTAGCAAACAATACACCCCGAAAACGTCGCGTCATAAACCCTCCAGCGCCATCATTCGACGCGGGCTAGCGACTACAAATGTAATTTTAACCGCAACAGTCTCATTCGACCAACGGGCGTTGAGCATTCGACGAACGTAGCATTAGGATTAGGTCGATTGGTCCTGCACTTTGGCAATTTCGTCTTCGAGCGAGCGGGCACGTTCGCATGCGTCCTTGTCGCCATCTTCGCATTTAGCGCGCGCCTTATCGCGTTGCCGCGCCAGCTTGCCCAAGATCTCCTCACGCTTGCGCATTTCACGACCGCGTTTTTCGTCTGTTTCGGACTGGCTGGTGGTCAGCACATCGGCAGTCTTGGATACGATCTTGATCGGCGCGGTTACCACTTCCTTGACAAGTGAGGTAACACAGCCCGAAAGCAAGAGCGCCGCCGCTGGAAACAATAAGTAACGCATTTTCACTCCCGTCGCAGTTACATCGTCAATTACACACCTATAATGAGCCGTCGCTGAACGCATTATTTCAGCAGGTCAATCGCGATTGCACGGATTTCGTCTGCCATGTCTGGGCGTTCCAATGCCACCGCAAGATTGGCCTCGATATAACCGACCTTCGATCCGCAATCATAGCGTTTGCCGTCGAAGGTGACGGCATGGAACGGTTGCTGTCCGATCATCTGAGCCATGGCGTCGGTCAGCTGGATTTCGCCGCCAGCACCCTTCGCCTGACCTGCCAGCACCTGCATGAGTTCGGGCTGCAATATGTAGCGGCCCGAAATAATGAGGTTCGATGGTGCGTCCTCGGCCTCTGGTTTTTCGACGAGGCCAAGGACCTCGGTGACCGCGCCGTCGCTCTTGCCGGGCGCAATTACGCCGTAGCTCGACACCTTGTCGTTGGGCACTTCGAGCACACTGATGATGTTACCGCCAAGCCGGTGGTAAGCATCGACCATTTGCGCCATGCAGCCGGGCGAGCCGTGCATAAATTCATCAGGCAAAAATATGGCGAAGGGTTCGTTACCCACAATATCGCGCGCGCACCAGATTGCGTGGCCAAGACCCATCGGCTCCTGCTGGCGAACATAAGCGCAGTTGCCAGGGCCGAGCCGCGTCGGTTCCAGCACCGACAGGTCCTTGCCACGCTCGGTCATCGTTTTTTCAAGCTCGTATGCGATGTCAAAATGGTCCTCGATCGCGCTTTTGCCGCGACCGGTTACGAATATCATCTGCTCGATGCCCGCCTCGCGCGCTTCGTTGACCGCATATTGGATCAACGGGCTATCAACGATTGGCAGCATTTCTTTCGGGATGGCCTTGGTCGCGGGTAGGAACCGGGTGCCGAGACCAGCCACGGGAAACACAGCTTTGCGAATTGGTTTGTGGCTCATGCAGCGGCCATCCGGTCGGCGAAGCTCTTCTTCAACTTGGCGAGCTTTGGTGGGATGACGGCGAGACAATAAGAGTTGCGTTGCCCTTCACCGTTCCAGTATTCCTGATGATAATCTTCAGCCGGATACCATGTCGCCGGGCCTTCGATAGTGGTTACGATGGGTGCTGTCGTGGCTTCTGCTGCCCGCGCAATCGCGCCGCGAGC
>JANPAM010000108.1:0-2800 GCA_031429915.1 Sphingomonadales bacterium
CATCCTCGAATGGGTCGAGCAGCTTGGTGAGATCGATTGTACGGGCGTCGAGCCAATGACCGCTGTCATACCGAACAAGCTTCGCTTGCGTGATGACGTCGTTACCGACGGAGACGTCCGCGACAAGGTGCTCGCCAATGCGCCAGCCAAGGAAGGCAGCTTTTTTGGCGTGCCGAAGGTGATCGAATGATGGCTTACCAATACTCGTCCACCGTCACCCTGAACTCGTTTCAGGGTCCATCGTGCAGGACAACCGGAGCCAGAACGGATAAATGGACCCTGAAACAAGTTCAGGGTGACGGAGTGGCGAAATGAGTGAGCTTACCAAACTTCGCGTTGCTGCCATCCGTGACGGGGTAGCCTCTGGCGCATTTAAGGCCGTCGAAGTGGCCGAGGCGTTCAACGCAAATGTCGCCAAGGCCAAGGTGCTGAACGCCTTCATCGTTGAAACGCCGGAGAAAGCCATCGAAGCCGCACAAGCCGTCGATGCCGACCGTGCCGCCGGTAAACCTCTTGGCACGATGGCGGGCGTGCCTATTGGCATGAAGGACTTGTTCTGCACCGAAGGCGTGCAGACCACCGCCGCGAGCTACATCCTTGAAGGTTTTGTGCCGACCTATGAATCGACGGTTTCGGCAAATCTGTGGAAGGCGGGGGCAGGGATGCTCGGCAAGCTCAACATGGACCAGTTCGCGATGGGCTCGTCGAACGAGACAAGCTATTTCGGCAACGTGATTTCGCCGTGGCGGCGTGGTGGTGGCGATAATGCCGCGCTGGCTCCCGGAGGTTCTTCGGGCGGCTCAGCTTCGGCGATTGCGGCGCGGTTGTGCCCGGCAGCGACTGGTACCGACACCGGCGGCTCGATCCGCCAGCCAGCGGCGTTCGTCGGCATTAGCGGCATCAAGCCTACTTACGGCCGTTGCTCGCGCTGGGCGTGGTGGCGTTTGCTAGTTCGCTCGATCAGGCAGGGCCAATGGCACGCGATGTGCGCGACTGCGCGATCATGCTTGAGGCGATGGCCGGGTTCGATGCAAAGGATTCGACATCGCTCGATTTGGCCGTGCCCGAGTGGGAAGCGAGTCTGAACAGCGACCTGCGCGGCAAGAAAATCGGCATCCCGCGCGAATACCGCCTCGACGGCATCGACGAAGACATCGCCGCGATGTGGGACAACGGCATCGCATGGCTGAAGGATGCAGGCGCTGAAATCGTCGACATCAGTCTGCCGCACACAAAATATGCGCTGCCCGCTTATTACATCATCGCGCCCGCCGAAGCCTCGTCAAACCTCGCACGCTATGACGGCGTGCGTTATGGCCTGCGTGACTTGCCCGAAGGCGCTGGCCTGCAAGACATGTACGCCGCCACCCGCGCCGCCGGTTTCGGCGAAGAAGTGCGTAGGCGGATCATGATCGGCACCTATGTGCTGAGCGCCGGTTTCTACGACGCTTATTATACACAGGCGCAAAAGGTCCGCGCATTGATCGCTCGCGATTTTGAAAACGCGTGGGCAAGCTGCGACCTTATCCTAGCCCCAACCGCCCCGAGCGCCGCATTCGGCCTCGGCGAGAAAACCAGCGACCCGCTGTCGATGTATCTCAACGACGTCTTCGCAGTGCCCGCTTCGCTGGCCGGTTTGCCCGCGATGTCGGTCCCCGGCGGCCTCAGCAAGGAGGGCCTGCCATTGGGTCTACAGATCATCGGCAAAGCACTCGACGAACAGGCAGTGCTCAACGCAGGCCTCGCCATCGAACAGCGTTCAGGATTTACGGCGGAAGCCGGGAAGTGGTGGTAATTGATCGTTGACGGTATTACTTAAAATTGGTAATACTTCGCGAATGAAACACGAAAGCAACATGACGAGCAAGGGGCAGGTCACGGTTCCCAAGGACATCCGCGATGCTTTGGGCCTTTTAGTCGGAAAGCCAGTTCGCTTTGAAATGGACGATGATGGCAATGCCCGCATTTTCAAGGCTGATCCGGATCGTGAGAAGCAAAATCGGATAGATAACTTCTTGAATAATTTGAAAGAGGTTCGTTCGAAATACAAGCCACATCCCGATTTTGCCGGAATGGATGGCCTCGAATATCAGCGTTTTATGCGTGGTGACGGGCCAGAGGTTTGATTTTCGACAGCAACATTTTAATCGCCCTTTTAGCGGGTAGTGCAGATATGGCAGTTGCTAGAACGATTGCCGTGCTTCAGGCTGAAAACACGGCGCATGTAAACCCGATCATTTTTGCTGAATTATCGCCAAATTTTGCGACCGCTGCCATTCTGGAGCAAAATTTGTCGAAATTGAACATTCTGATTGCTTCGCTTGAATTGACTGAATGCCATCGTGCAGGGCAGGCCTTTGCGCTGTATAGAAAACGTGGCGGAGAGCGGGAGGCAATACTCCCTGATTTTCTAATTGGTGCACAGGCCGAAATTCGGGGTTGGCCTATCGTCACCCGCGACCGTAAAGGCTTCGCATCCTATTTCCCAGAGGTCGAGATCATCGACCCATACAAGGTGATTAATGACTGAATCAACATACCGCATCCAGGGCAACACCGGTGAGTGGGAGGTCGTGATTGGCCTTGAGGTCCATGCCCAGATCACCAGCGAGTCCAAGCTGTTTTCCGGCTCGTCGACGGGCTTTGGGGCTGAACCGAACAGCCATGTCAGCCTTGTCGACGCCGCGATGCCGGGGATGTTGCCTGTTGTGAACCGCGAGTGTTTGCGGCAGGCGGTGCGCACCGGCATGGCCTTGGACGCACAGATCAATCGCTGGTCGCGCTTCGACCGGAAGAATTA
>JANPAM010000109.1:0-3367 GCA_031429915.1 Sphingomonadales bacterium
TTGGGCCGTTCGGGGGTCGGCTCTTTGGGCATGAAGCTCCACTTCATACCCGTCGGGAACCCGGCCCCGCCGCGACCGCGCAGGCCGGAGGCTTTGACCTCCTCGATAATTGCGTCCTGCCCGACCTTCATGAGGTCGGCAGTCTTGTCCCAGTCGCCACGCACCTGTGCGGCTTTCAGGCCGAAGTCCTGATAGCCGTAGAGGTTGGTAAAGATGCGGTCTTTGTCGAGAAGGCTCATGCGATGCCGCCCAGCAGGAACCATGCAGCGCCTGCAATCAGTAATCCAATAACGGCGAGCTTAATCACGCCCGTCAGTAATTTCCACGCAACGAAAACGGCAACCAGCACTCCGATCAGCGGCAAGAACTCCATCAATATTCCCCCCGATAGTCATGGTTGCTCTCAACCATCGCCTGCAAACTCGTCGGGCCGCCGTAAGGTTCGACCGTGTGCCGCCCCGGCAATTGCGTGCCAATCTTGGGCTGCTTGCCGTCGGCGAGGTCACCGAGAATACCCGTCATGCTGTCGTAATCGAGGTCTTCGTAATTATCGTCGTTTATCTGCACCATCGGCGCGGAGGAGCAATTGCCCATGCACTCGACCTCGGTCAGCGTGAACAGCCCATCGGGCGTGGTCGCGCCTTTGACGAGGCCGCGGTTCTTGCACGCCGCCATGATATCGTCGGACCCGCGCAACATGCATGGCGTCGTGCCGCACACCTGCACATGGAAACGGCCGACAGGCGCGAGATTGTACATGGTGTAGAAGGTTGCAACCTCATAAGCGCGCATGTATGGCATGCCGAGATAGCCAGCGACATATTCAATCACCGGCACCGGCAACCAGCCCTGCGTGTGAGTCTCCTCACCCACCTGCCGCTGGGCAAGATCGAGCACCGCCATCACCGCCGATTGCTGCCGCCCGGCGGGGTAGCGGCCGATATAGATGTCTGCCTTCGCTTTATATTCCGGCAAGAAGGCAAAGCTTCCCCACTTTGCGCGGGTTTCGGTTTCGTCGGGGATATGTGCGGTGTCAGCCACGGGCCAACCCTCTCTCAACATAGCGACCGACATAAAGGCCAATCGTCGCGGCGGCAGCAATCGACAGAACGTCTTTTACCGTCGCAGCGCCATGAAACACTGCAAGATAAGCGGCAACACCGGACGCAAAACCTGCCAAGGCCAGCACGAAAATGAAAAGTTCGCGCAATATCACCGGTCACACTCCCCGAACACAATGTCGAGCGCACCCAAAATTGCGGTGGTGTCCGCTAACATATGCCCGCGCGACATGAAGTCCATCGCCTGCAAATGCGAAAAGGCGGTGGGGCGGATTTTGCAGCGATAGGGCTTGTTGGTGCCGTCCGACACCAGATAGACGCCGAATTCGCCCTTGGGGCTTTCGGTCGCGACATAGACGCTGCCGGCGGGCACCTTGAAGCCTTCGGTGTAGAGCTTGAAATGGTGGATCAAAGCTTCCATCGACTGCTTCATCTCGGCGCGTTTTGGCGGAACGATCTTGCGGTCGTCGCTGCACACCGGGCCTTCGGGCATTTGGCTTAGGCACTGTTTCATGATGCGGACCGACTGGCGCACTTCCTCGACTCGAACCATGAAGCGGTCATAGCAATCACCGCGCGTGCCGACGGGGATGTCGAATTCCATCTTGGCATACACGTCATAAGGCTGCGACTTGCGGATATCCCACGGAATGCCAGCACCACGGATCATTGGGCCGGAAAAGCCCCATTTGATTGCGTCTTCTTTCGAAACAATCGCGATGTCTACATTGCGCTGCTTGAAAATGCGGTTGTCGACCACAAGCGCCATCGCGTCTTCGAATAGCTTCGGCATCCGGTGATCGAGCCACTCGCCGATGTCGGTTAGCAGCTTCAACGGCACATCCTGATGAACGCCACCAGGCCGGAACCACGCGGCGTGCATACGTGCTCCCGATGCGCGCTCATAGAAATTCATGATATCTTCGCGAATTTCATAGAGCCACAAAGGAGGCGTCATTGCGCCAACGTCGATGATGTGATGCGCGATGTTCAGCGTGTGGTTTTTGATACGCGTCAGCTCGGCGAAAAACACCCGCAGATATTGCGCGCGCAACGGCACTTCGAGGTTCAGCAGCTTTTCAATGGCGAGCACATAAGAGTGCTCCATGCAAAGCGGCGAAGCGTAATCGAGCCGGTCGAAATAAGGCAGCGCCTGCAAATAAGTTTTGTGCTCGATCAGCTTTTCAGTGCCGCGATGCAGCAAGCCAATGTGCGGATCAAGCCGCTCAACGATTTCGCCGTCGAGTTCCATCACAAGCCGGAGGACGCCGTGCGCCGCAGGATGCTGTGGGCCGAAGTTGATCGTGTAATTCTGGATAACTTCATCGCCGGTGGTGGGGGCGAGATCTTGCTGCATGGTCATTGCGGCTTCTCCGCCTTTGGCTTGCGAACCGTCCGCTTTTTCGATTCCACATTAGCAGCAGCCCCTGCACCGGTTTGCGCTGTCTTCTCGGTTGTCTTTGGCTTGTTGACCTGCGGCGGAGTCCCACGCGGTGGTTCACCGGACTTGATGACTTTCTCGTCTCCCGGCAACGGATATTCTGCGCCTTCCCACGGGGATAGGAAATCAAAGCTGCGGAAATCTTGGGCCAATTGTACAGGCTCGTATTTCACACGCTTTTCTTCCTCCGAATAACGAAGTTCGACATAGCCGGTCAGCGGGAAATCTTTACGCTGCGGATGGCCGGTGAAACCGTAATCAGTCAGGATGCGGCGAAGGTCTTCGTTGCCCGAAAACAGCACGCCGTACATGTCAAACACTTCGCGCTCGAGCCAGCCAGCGACGGGCCAGATTTCGGTGACCGAAGGCACCGGCGTATCTTCATTCGTCGCCACATGAACACGAATGCGGTGGTTTTTGGTAAGGCTCAAAAGGCAGTACACGACTTCGAAACGCGGATCGCGGTCCGGCCAATCCACGCCAGCCATTTCCATCAACTGCTGGTAGTCACACGTGTCGCGCAACTGCACCATGCAACCAACCAAAGCGTCGCGCCTTACGTGTATTGCTACTTCGCCAAACTCTTCTTCAACCGAAAGCAGATCGCGCCCAAGCGCCTTCTTGATCGCAGCGACGGTGCCTTTGGGCTTTTCGATATGGGGAGCGGAATGGCTCACCGTTCAACTGTCCCTGTCCGGCGGATTTTGCGCTGCAGTTGCATGACACCGTACAGCAGTGCCTCAGCGGTCGGCGGGCAGCCGGGCACGTAAATATCGACTGGCACGATCCGGTCACATCCGCGAACGACGCTGTAACTATAATGATAATAGCCGCCGCCATTGGCGCAGCTGCCCATCGAAATCAC
>JANPAM010000110.1:0-2512 GCA_031429915.1 Sphingomonadales bacterium
GAAAATACGTGAACTGCGTGACTTCCATCCCGTCGCACCAGACCTCCCAGCCAAGCCCCCACGCGCCGAGCGTCGGGCTTTCCCAGTCATCCTCTACAAAACGGATATCGTGGCGGAGCGGGTCGATACCAATCGCGTCCAACGACCCGAGATATAGCTCCTGCAGGTTCGTAGGGCTCGGCTTCATGACCACCTGATACTGGTAATAATGCTGGAGCCGGTTGGGGTTTTCGCCGTAGCGGCCATCGGTCGGGCGGCGGCTGGGCTGCACATACGCCGCACTCCAGTGGTCCGGCCCAAGCGAACGAAGCGCAGTCGCCGGATGAAATGTGCCCGCCCCCATACGCATGTCGTAGGGCTGCAAAATCACGCAGCCCTGCTTGCCCCAATAATCGTGGAGCGTGAGGATCAGGTCCTGAAAGCTAAGCGGCGCCGCAGACATGGCCAGCCATTGGCGGAGATGCGCCGCTAAATCAAGCGGTCCTTGGCAAATTTGCATGGTACGCTTTATTCACAGTTGCAATGGCTGGCGGCGTGTTTACGGCTATGTAATTCCCTCTAACAAACTGGACAAAATCTTGCGAACGCTGACCATCCGATCCGCATTGCTCCCGCTTGCCGCCTTGCTGTCGTCTGCTTTGGTCAGCGCACAGGAAGCCCCAACCGAAGCCCCGGCATCGGTTGAAGCGCTCGACCCGGTTCCCGTGCGGACCGAAGTAGCGCGTGACGTCGATCCTGCTTTGTGGGTGGTAAAAGATGCCGACACCACGGTCTACCTATTTGGCACCGTCCACATTTTGAAGCCGGGCCTCGGTTGGTTCGATGATGGCGTAAAGACTGCTTTCGACGCTTCCGACCGGTTGGTGCTTGAAATGGTCGAACCGCCACAGGCAGAAACGCAGGCGTTGTTCATGAAACTGGCGATGGATCAGAGCGGCAAGACTTTGCGGTCAAAAATGACCGATGCCGACCGTACGATTTATGAAGGTGCTTTGGCGAAGGTTGGCCTACCTGTTGCCGGTCTTGACCCGTTCGATCCCTGGGCCGCCGCAGTAACGGTATCTGTTCTGGCGTTGCAAAAAAAAGGCTTCGATGTGAACAGCGGCGCGGAAAAGCAGCTGACGGCCGCTGCAAAGGCTTCGAACAAGCCGATATCCGGTGTTGAAACGATGGAATATCAGCTTGGCGTGTTCGATGCGATGTCGGAGGCTGATCAGGTCAAGTTCTTGGTCGAAAGCGCAAAGGCAATCGACGAGATCGAAACCACAATGGACAAGATGGTCAACCTGTGGGCGGCACCCGATCCTGAAGGATTGGCGACGCTGATGAACGAAGGCCTCACCAGCCCCGTGCTGTACCGCGCGCTGTTGACCAACCGCAACGCCAACTGGGCGCGCTGGATCAGCGAGCAGATGGCCAAACCCGGCACCACCTTTATGGCGGTGGGCGCAGGGCATTTGTCTGGTACGACCAGCGTTCAAAATCTGCTCGGCGCTTATGGCATCACTGCTCAGCGGGTGGCTTATTAACTTCGGGTGTGCGAGTGGGTACCGGCCCGGACGTCGGGCGGTGATCCACGTCGAGGGATGATATGAGCGACATCGTTGAACAAGCTACTCCCGCAACGGAAAACACTCGCAAAGAAAAGCCGTTTCCCGCGTTACTGCCGAGCATCGGCTGGATAGCGCTGTATTTTGCGCTTCAGGTTATCGTGACCGTTGTCATCATCTCGACATCGCTGGTCGCTGAGAAAATGGCCGACCCGGCGATTGCTCTCAACCCGGCCACCGCTGCCGACAACCCAATGCTCATAATCTGGGGGCTTGTTGGTTCTGCCGTCGTGCAGCTCGGTCTGATGTGGCTCTATCTGCGCAAAGGCGACCGCGCCGAAGCCCTCGGCTTGACCCATTTTGGCCGAATACCCGTCGGCAATACGGTGCTGATCGCGGTAGCTGCCGTGGTAACCGCTACTGCGTTCAATTATATTTACGCGACCTATATTATTCCCGGAATGCCGATGCAGGACGAGATGGCGAAGCTGCTCGCCAGTATCCCTCGCACCCCGTTGAATGTCGGAGTCGGGCTTTTGGCGATTGCGATTATCGCGCCGCTGATCGAAGAATTGCTGTTTCGCGGACTGCTGCAAAGATCGCTGTTGCATTATGTGCCAGCGTGGGCGGCGATTGCCTTGTCTGCCTTCACGTTTGCGCTGGTCCATATGCAGCCACTCGCGATGCCAGCGTTAATGGCGCTCGGCGCGGCCTTTGGTTTTATTTACCACAAAACGGGGTCGCTCAGGATGACGATCATACTTCACATGGTCAATAATACGCTGGCGCTGTTGGTAACTCAGGCGCTGTAGTCAGGACACCGCAGGTTCAAGCATCCTGAGCGTCCCGGCGTCGGCATCGATTTCTGCCAATGCCCCGACCGGCAGCGTGAATTGATCAGTGATATGGCCGAAATAGGCACCTTGGTAGGCCGGTACGCCGAGCGAACCAAGATGCTGGGT
>JANPAM010000111.1:0-3790 GCA_031429915.1 Sphingomonadales bacterium
GCCGACGTCGTGCAAGCCTTGCTCGCTCGCCCGCTCAAAGCCGAAAGCTGGTAACGCAACAGCATTTGCGCTAACTTTAGCGGACAGGGGTGAGAGATTGACGGCAGCCAGAACCGACGAAGAGGATATTGCCGCGCTGGCGAAAGGCGGGCGCACCAATGTCTTTGGATTTGTGCTCCGTCTGGCGGCGCGGATACCCTTCTTGTTCATTGCCGGACGGCTTTACGGGCCGGAGGCGCTTGGTCGGTTTGCGTATGCGCTGTTGATCGTGGAATTTGTCGCTCAGTTGGCGTCGCTTGGTCTAAGGCGCGGGCTTGCCGAGTTGCTGTCACGCGACGACCGGCCGCACGCGCATATCGTCGCCGATGCGATTTTGCCTGCGATGGCGGCTGCTGCTTTGGGGGCTGCTTTCCTTATCGCCGTCCCGCAAATCATGTTCCCCAATAGCGGCATCAACGGCCTCGACCGTTTCCTGCCGCTCGTCATCTTTGCCATCGTTGCCACCGATATTGCGCTGGCGGCGCTGGCATATAAATTCGACATCGTTTCAACCGTCCGCGCTCGCGCCATCGTCGAGCCGTGGACGATCAGCATCGCGGCAGGGATATTGTATTTCTATTCGGCACGCGACGGCCTGATAATATCCTATGTTGTGTCGCTGGTGGCCGCGTTGCTGTTCGCGCTTTGGCCGTTATGGCGCAGTTACGGGCTGCCCTGGGGGTGGAAACCAAGTCCGGCTCGCTCCTACGCAATCGCGCGCCGCAATCTGCCGCTGGCCGCTGCCGACGCCGCCGAATGGGGCAGCAGGCGGCTGGATCTCGCCATATTGGGCCTGTTTGCGTCGCCTGCGGTGGTCGGCATCTATTATGTCGCGCAGCAGGTCGCCAGCCTGCCGCAAAAGCTAAAAACAAGTTTCGACCCGATATTGGGACCCGTTATCACGCGCAATTTACAGACGAAAAACTACGCGGAGATCGCAAAGCAGGTCGGCCAGGTCGGCTTCTGGATCATCGCTGCACAGGCCGGAATAGCCCTCACCCTCGGCATCCCCGGAGAGGCCGTGATGGGACTGGTTGGCCCACAATTTGTCGGCGGAACGGGCGCGCTTGCGTTCCTGCTGGCCGCGGAAGTCGCTGCCGCAACCGCCGTAGTAAGCGAATCTGCACTGGTTTATATGGCACGGCACCGCAATCTGCTCATCTCTGTTGGAATGCTCGCGGTGCAAGCTTTGGTGAGCGTTGGCCTCATCATGCTGATCCCATATTTTCCGGTCAAGTCGGCCTACGTCGGGCTGTATCAGGCGGCAGCGGTTGCCTGCGGGCTAATGATTTCACTTGGTATCGGTTCGCTCATCAAGGGCCGCTTTCTTAGCCGGTTGCTTGACCAACCGATCAGCATTTGGCGCAACACGCTGGTATTCGCCGTCCTGGCGGCTGCGACACTCGGGATGGCCATCGTCGCGCTGCCCCCGCAGTTCGAATGGGTCGAGCTAGCCATCGGCATCCCTGCCATATTGGGGCTTTATAGCTGGATAATCTGGCGATGGGGTTTCAGCGCCGAAGACCGCATATTGTTCAGAAAGACGCCTAGCCCAGACGAACCCTGACCAGTTCGGCAATGTCAGCCTCTGGCCGCGCACCATAATGCGAGATCACTTCGGCGGCGCACACCGCGCCCATCGTCAGGCAATCGGCCATCGGGCGACCCTGAGCCAATCCCGCAAAAACGCCAGCGGCGAACAGGTCACCAGCGCCGGTGGTATCGACCAGCTTGGTCACTTGCTCGGCGGCCACTTCGGTTCGCACGCCGTCCTGCACTGCTAATGCACCGTGCTCGCCGCGCGTGACCACCAGCAACGGGACTTTGGCAGCTATGGCCGCCACCGAAGCCTCGAAATCTTCACTGCCGTTGAGGGCGCAGATTTCGACCTCGTTTGAAAACAATATGTCGATCCGGCCAGCATCCATTTCGGCGATGAAGTCAGGGCCATGCCGCGAAATCACGAAGGCATCGGAAAGCGTCAGCGCAACCTTGCGACCGGCAGCGCGCGCCACGTCAATTGCCGTGCGCATCGCTGCGCGTGGCTCTTCGGGATCCCAGAGATAGCCTTCGAGGTAGAGGATGGCTGCGCTTTCGATCAGTGCTTTGTCGATAACGCGAGCAGGAAGGAACTGCGATGCACCCAGAAATGTGTTCATCGTCCGCTGAGCATCGGGCGTGACAAGGATATAGCAACAGGCGGTCGCGGGAGCGCCGTCACGCGCCGGAATATCATAATGGATGCCGCCTGCACGAATGTCATGCGCGAACACCCCGCCCAACTGGTCATTAGCGACCTGCCCGATGAAAGCCGTTTTATGCCCAAGCCGCGCCAGCCCCGCCAGCGTATTCGCCGCCGAGCCGCCGCTGATTTCGCGTGCCGGGCCCATAGCCCCATAAAGCGCCTTTGCCCGGTCCTCGTCGATCAGCTGCATACTGCCCTTGGTCAGTCCTTCGCTGGCGATAAACGCGTCGTCGGTATCGGCAATGATATCGACGATGGCATTGCCAATGGCGAGAACGTCGAAGCGGGTGTCAGTCATAAATATCCTGTGAAAAGTTTCGCGCGCCCTAGGGGGATTGGACATTTGCGGCAAGGCCTTTAGAGACAAGCGATGATCAGTGCCCTCATGCTTTCGTTTCAAAGCCTGTCTGACAAGCGCGTCGCGGCTTTGCTGGTCAAGGTCATATTGCTAACCATTGTGGTCTTTATCGCGCTTGGCATCGGGCTGTGGTTTGCGATGCAGGCGCTGTTTGGTTGGTTAAACCTTAGCGACGACGGCACGCTTACTGGCCTGCTGTCGGTGGCGTTGATGCTGCTGTCGGGTGTTCTGCTATTCCGAATTGTCGCGGTTGCGATCACCTGGGTTTTTGCCGACGACATCATCGACGCGGTTGAGGATAGGCATTATCCGCATCATGCCGAAGCTGGCAAAAAGCCGGGACTGGCGACTGGCGTGCAGATGGCGTTGCGTTCGGTGGTTCGAGTCATCGGCTATAATCTGCTGGCGCTTCCCGTCTATCTGCTTTTGCTGTTCACCGGCATCGGAACCGCAATAGCGTTCATGCTCGTCAACTCGCTTTTGCTGGGGCGTGATCTTGAGGATATGCTGGTTGCGCGGCACGGCAAGGACCACGGATTAATCCGCAAACTGCCTCGCCTCTTGCTCGGATTACTTGGAACCGCCGGAATGCTCATTCCCTTTTTCAACCTCATCGTGCCGGTGCTGGCAACCGCAATGGCGGTGCATATGGTCCATTCGGGGATAAACAAGTTATGAAGCACGCTTGGAGCATGGCCGCCATTTTACTTGTCGCAGGCTGCGCTTCCGCACCCACCCCCGCGCCAAGATCAGCGTCAACCGAGCGACCATCGGCTGTTCGTCCGGCGCTGGCAACCCGCGGGCTTGAGGCGGTGATGGGCAAGGACATCGGCGCTCTGAAACGCCTGTTCGGCGAACCGCGACTGGACGTGGTCGAGGTTTATGGCCGCAAACTGCAATTCACCGGCAAGGCGTGTGTGCTCGATACCTTTCTCTATCCAGACGGCAAGAACGGTGCCGAGATCGTCACTTATGTCGACGCGAGAAGGAGCGACGGCGCGGCGGTTGATCGTGCTGCTTGTGTTGACGCGCTGCAGCGGCGCTAAACGCCGTTCAGTTCATTAAGAGCCCATACTGCGGTTTCGCGAACGGTTTCGTCGTGGTCGTCGAGCAATTCCGTTAACGGAAGTCGCAGAGCCTTGTCCCTG
>JANPAM010000112.1:0-2004 GCA_031429915.1 Sphingomonadales bacterium
GCGAATATAGGTCTGCACTTGTTTAATATGGACTGGTCCCATGACTTCGAGTGATTTTAGTTCAATGAGCAATAAGCTTTCAACAAGAAGGTCATAACGAAATGCGTTTTGATATGTCTTGCTCTCAAAGACAAGATTGACCGGCTGTTGCCGGTCAACTTTCAAGCCTGCCTGGGTAAGTCGGTCAAACAATAGCTCTTCGTACACCGACTCAGCTATACCGGGACCAATCTGCTTGTGCAGAAACATTGCATGATCGAGCACGACGACGGTAAGCTTTTCAGCTTGGCTGAGTTCATCCACAAACGTCTCCCCGTCTATCCGTCTGCCCGTTTTTACATCAATCCGACACCGGCTTCAAAAGCAACGCCGCCCAAGCTTCGGCCTCTTTCTTGGTTGCAGGCCCAAGCAATTCCATTGCGTGGCGGAGGCGTTCTCGGATTATGTCTCGGCCTAGATGGGTGATTGCATCGAAGAGGGGAACGCCCTGGGGTTGGCCGGTGAGGGCGATGTACATTGGGCGGATGACGTCTTTTAGTTTCACCTCAAGGACTTCGGCGGTGCGGCGCAGCGCGGCCTCAACGCCTTCCTTGTTCCATTCGATCAGCGCGTCGAACTGCTGCAATGCCAGTGTATAGGCGGCGCGTTGCTGGTCTTGGTCGATCTTTACCCCGTCACGCAGCGCCTCGGCGGTCATGCCGTCGATCCGGTTCATGAAAAACATGGCCGTCAGGCTCCCAAGGTCGGACAACTTGGTAATCCGGCTCTGCGCCATTTCGGCGATTGGAGTGAGATATTCGTCGTTCAGCGCCCAAGCTTTCACCGCGTCGAGGAACTGTGCCGTGCTCAGCTCCTCGCGCAGATAACGGCCATTCAGCCAGTCGAGTTTCGAAGTGTCGAACACTGGCCCGCCAAGCGAAATGTTGTGCACGTCAAAACCGTCAATCAGGTCCTGAAGCGAGGTTTTCTCGTCCTCCTCGCTCGCCGATTTGATAAACAGCCCAAGAAAGTTCTGCATCGCTTGCGGCAGATATCCCGCGCGCTGATAGAACAGGATCGAAGTAGGGTTCTTGCGCTTTGACAGCTTAGATTTGTCTGCATTGCGCAGCAGCGGCAAATGCGTGAGCACCGGCGGTTTCCAGCCGAAATACTGATACAGCAACAAATGCTTGGGCGCCGACGAAATCCACTCCTCGCCGCGCATCACATGGGTGATACCCATCAGATGATCGTCGACGACATTAGCGAGATGATAGGTAGGCAGCCCGTCCGATTTCATCAGCACCTGCATATCGACCACAGCATATTCAAATTCGATCTCGCCGCGCAGCGTGTCGTTGACGATACACTTTCCCTCGGTCGGGATTTTCATTCGAACGACATGGCTGACACCTTCGGCATCGAGCTTCGCGCGGTCGTCATCGGTCAACGCCAAACAGGTGCCATCATATTTCGGAGGCTGCTTCGCGGCAATCTGATGCCGCCGCATATCGGTCAGTTTTTCTGAAGTGCAATAGCATTTGAATGCGTGACCATCTGACAGCAACCGGTCGCAGTGCTCCGTATAGATCGCGCTGCGCTCGGACTGACGGTAGGGGCCACGCGGGCCACCAACATCTGGCCCTTCGTCCCAGCTGAGGCCGAGCCATTTGAGCGATTCAAGGATCATCGCTTCGGACTGCGGCGTTGATCGCGCCTGATCGGTATCCTCGATCCGCAACAGGAACTCGCCACCATGTTTCTTGGCGAAACAGTAATTGATCAGCGCAATATAAGCTGTGCCGACATGCGGGTCGCCGGTGGGGGATGGCGCAACGCGCGTACGAACTGTCATTATTGGAAAACGCCTTTGGTTTGATTTGCCCGCGCTCTATCAAGCTGCAACGGCATTGTCATCTTTCGGGTGCAGTCCGATTCCAAAGTATTGAGGGAGCCACGCCATGCAAATCACCCGCCGTCAATTCGGATTTGGCCTAGGCAGTCTGGCCTTTGCAGGGCTTGCCG
>JANPAM010000113.1:0-4743 GCA_031429915.1 Sphingomonadales bacterium
TCGCCGACCGCGACGCCGTCATGCGCGATGCCGGGGGGGATGTAGAGGATGTCGCCAGGGCCGAGCAGATATTCGTCGGTCGCCTCGAACTCGGCTAGCAAGCGCAAATCGTCGTGGGGCAACAGCGCGCTGTGACCATCGCAATGTTGCCCGATCCGCCAGCGGCGTTGGCCCGAGCCTTGTATCAAAAACACATCATACTGGTCATAATGCGGCCCGACACCGCCGCCGTCGGTGGCGTAGCTGACCATCACATCGTCGATCCGCCAGTTGGGGATGAAGCGGAACGGTCCGAGCAACGCAGCAACCTCCGGGACATGATGATCGACCGCCTGCACCAGCAAGGTCCACGGCGTTTTGCCACGGGTGGCAAAGCGCGCTTCGGCAAACGGGCCATGCTCGACTGTCCACTGGCCCGCACCACCGGTTACCAACCGCGATTCGATCTCCGCTTCGCACGCCAGCCCCGCCAGTTCATCGGGCTCGAACGGGTTGCGCCAAGCCTCCCAAGGATCCCGGATTAGCAGCGGCTTTTGGTGCCAATAGTCGCGCAAGAAGCTGTCGATATCGAAACGGGTAAGTTGCATCAGCGGGCCAATACCACCGCCACCGCGCTCACGCATACAAAAAACCCCGCCATCGGCAGGGCTTCTCGTTTCACGGTCGAGTCGGCCTTAGCGGCAAACGCAGCGTGGCTTTGGTTTGGGCTTCCACTTGCGAACCGCTTTGTGGCGCGGTGCAGTGCGGACAGTCTCGTAATAGACTTCCTCGGTCACCGTCGTTGTGGTGTGCGATGCACCTGGCACTACGGTCACAGAAACCATCGGTGCTTGCGGGTAATAATAATATCCCCCCTGCCATCCTTGCGACTGTTGTGGATAACCTTGGGCATAGGACTGCGGATAACCTTGCTGTGGATAAGGACGCGCGTGCCCTTGATACCGTGGTTCAAAGCCTTTGCACTTCGAAGTAGCTTTTTCGATTGCTACCCCGGCCAAGCCGCCAAGCCCGGCGCCGAGTAAAGTTCCGCCCAGACGATCACCGCGACCGGCAATCCGGTTGCCAGCAACGCCGCCAAGGATTGCGCCAATTGCGGCGCCGGTTAGACCGTTACCTTTCAGGCAACGCTCATAGCCTTCGTAACCGCGCGGCACGTTATACCCCTGTGACTGCGAAGAATATTCGCGTTCGTCACCAAGGCCATAGTCGGAATAGCCACGCTCGTCACCAAGGCCGTAAGGCGTGCCGGGATTGGGTGCACTTGTGCGGGGCGGTGCCGGATAGCCCGACCCGGCAACGCCGCCGTGGCGAGTGACTGTGCCCTCCCATGCGCCCTCAAATACCTGACCTTGGGGGTCAACATATTCGCCCTGCCATTCGCCGTTGTAGCTATAGCTGGAACCGTCGGGGGCGGCGAACGAGACATTGCCTTTATCGCCCCAATCATAAGCTTGCGAGTCGGTGCGCATCGACGGGCCGTAATCGGGCCGATCATAATATGCGCCTTCGCCCGAATTACCGGCGTTCCAGTTCACGCCCGAACGGTAATCCTGAACATAACCGCGCTGGTCGGTCAGCACCGCGTCATCATAATATCTCGACCAGTTGTAACCGCGCGATGGCGCACTTAGGCCATAGATTGTGTAATTCGGAATATAGAAACTCGGCTGCACCCAATACCGAGGCATGACATAACCGCGGAACGGGCGACGGTAAACGTCGGTTTTTGGAATGCCGTGCATCCCCGGACGCGGTCCATGCGCCATTGGTGGCATTCCGGGTTTCGGCATTCCCATTCCCGGATTATGCATCCCGCCGCCGCCCTTGCGGCCGTTCGCGACCAGACCCATCGCGTCCGACGCGCTTGCCGTGCTGCTTATGCTCCACGAGTCGCTTGCACCGGCTGCGCTGGCAACAGAGAGCAACGCTGTTGCTGCAAGGCCAGTAAATAGGATGGTCTTCATAGTTAACGGCTCCTTAAGCATCGCCAGCCGCCATTGACGCGGAGGTAATTGGTTAAGAAGTCTTTAACATTTTTTAGGGCCACAAGCCAATGTCACGAATGTAATGCGCGCGGCGTATTACCGCGATGTTCCAAAATGAGGCAGTTTATTCAAATCCGGTTGGAAAGCAGCTTTGCCAATGCTTCGATACCCGCGGCATCGTCGGCGTCGAAACGCATTGGTGAGGGGCTGTCAATATCAATGACCGCAATGACCTTGCCATCGCGTGCGACTGGCACCACCAGCTCTGACGCACTGTTAGCATCGCACGCGATGTGGCCGGGGAAGGCATGGACGTCATCAACAAGCTGAGTGTCGCCGCTGGCCGCAGCCGCCCCGCATACGCCCTCGCCAAGCGAGATACGGGTGCAGGCAGCTTTGCCCTGAAACGGACCGAGGACGAGCTCGCCGTCAATCATCCGGTAAAATCCGGTCCAGTTCACATCGGGCAGATATTCCCACAACAGCGCCGCGACATTCGCCATATTGGCAACACCGTCTGCTTCGCCAGCGGTCAAGGCGTCGGCAGAGCGAACGAGTTCGCGGTAGAGCTCGTGTTTCGGGGCGGAGGCGTCGATGGCAAATTGATACATGGGCAGCGCCTTATCAGTCGATGCTTACCTTGCCACGGTTTTTCTTAACCGTTGCGCGGCCCTTCTTGGTGTCGACGCGGCGCGCCTTGGCGGCCTTGCTCGGTTTGGTCGCGATGCGCTTCACCTTCCGGATATGCGCACGGTCGATCAGGTCAATCACCCGCTCACGTGCCTCGGCTCGATTGGCCTCACGGGTGCGGTGGTTGCGAGCGGTAACGATCAGTTCGCCGCCAATCGTCATCTTGCTGCCCGCCAACACCTTCAATTGCCGGAACGCATAAGGTTGCAACCCGAGCGCATATACATCAACCCGCAACTGACAGGCGGTCGCAACCTTGTTGACGTTCTGCCCACCCGGCCCGGTGGAGGCGAGGAAGGTTTCTTCAAGCAGATCTTCGGGCAGGTCATAGGCCATGATAGCCTGCCCATAGCGTGTAAGCTTAGATGCTGTCGACCATCACCAGTTCGACATCGTCGATGGCTTCGATGCGCAATAACCCGCCGCCCTTGATCGCGATGCCGTCGCGGGCCGTATATTCAATGCCTTCGATTCTGATTCTGCCGGTTGCAGGAACCAGGTAGGCGTGATTGCCTTCCGCCAGCTCATACTCCGCCGTCGCACCCGCTGCGACCGTTGCGCCAAGCACCCGGGCATCGGCGTTGATGGATAATGCGCCGACTTCACCATAGCCGCTGGCGAGCACATTGAACGCGCCCGATCCTTCGACGCCGCTCGGGTCGGACTTGGGGAACCGCCGCTGGTCCCAAGCGGGCGCAACGTTTCGGTCACGCGGCAGAACCCAAATCTGGAACAGGCGACACAGCCCGTCCTCCAGATTAAATTCGCTGTGGGTCACGCCAGTGCCAGCAGACATCACCTGAACATCACCCGCCTCGGTGCGACCGACATTACCCATGCTGTCCTTATGCGTAATCGCGCCCTCGCGGACATATGTGATGATTTCCATATTGTCGTGCGCATGCGGCGGAAAGCCCGATTGTGCGGAAATCTCGTCATCGTTCCAAACGCGGATTGCGCCCCAGCCCATCCGTTCGGGATTGTAATAATCGGAAAAGGAGAAATGGAAGTTGGGCTTCAGCCAGCCAAGATCACGCTTGCCAAGCGAGGAAAAAGGGCGTGCTTCAATGTTAAGTTTAGTGGTCGTCGTGGTGTCGGTCATTGCAAAGTCCGCATCAGCGGGGAAGTGCACCGCTGGAATATCGGATAAGTGGGGTTACCGCCGTGACAGTGCAAGAGGAGAGCGAATAAGGATCGTCACGCTGCTGCGGTAAAGCCAACTTCTACCAGAGGGTAAAGTTCATCATTTTCGCGGCGGATGCGTCTTGTCAGTTGGCTGAGAAGTTCGGTTGTTTCGGCAACGAAACCATCCCAATTGAGACGAGCGGCTTCTGTCGGCCATGTTGCGGACCATGTCTTATACGCTTGCATCAATCCGCCCATCTCGTCGATGAAGCCCTGCGCGGTGGCAGAGATGCGTTTGTCCGAACTCTGCAACAACGAAGGGTAGAGCAGCCAGTCCTCCCGGGTGAGATGGCCCAGCAATTCCTTCGAAAACATATGGCGAAACTTGACGAGGTCCAGACCCGGCGGCGGCACCGGAAGGGCGAGGACTTCGCAAAACATATCGACCATCCGCAGGAGCGAATCATGATCGCCCCTCAACTTTGACGTGATTCCCAATTGAATCTCTCTTTTTTGCGGTCCCCAGACGAGGGGATAGAGAGCAAAATTTAACGAAAGGTAGTGGACTGGGCGTTGGGCCGACAAATCGGTTAATGTTTAGGACCAGCAATGCTGAGCTCGGGTTTGGCACTTCATTCTTCTGCTTTTGTAAGGCCAGCCTAACACATTGGGCAGCAATTTCACAGGCACCGGCAAAATTGCTTGATGATCGAAAAAATAATTGCACCTCTCTTGGGGAGTCATAATCCGCAGAAATGAGTCATTTCTGGGCGAAAACACTGGCAGCGACTCGCCAAATTCCAAGCGTTAAGACGAAATTAACCTTTTCAGTTCATTTCCAATATGGTTAATGAATACCAACGGCTGCATTGCAGGGGTGCAGATTGGTCGTTGGGTAGTTGCAAAACTTAAAGGGGTTTGCCCAATGCGTGTGCTTTTGATT
>JANPAM010000114.1:0-1654 GCA_031429915.1 Sphingomonadales bacterium
GCCGCTTTCAGCGCGTCCTGCACGAAGTCATGGTCGCCAACTGAAGCGCCGCCGCTGGTGACGATAACGTCATAGTCGGCTGCATCATTAAATGCTGCGGCGAGGCGTTCGAGATTGTCGCTTACGATCCCTGCATCAAACGCATCGCAAGGGAGCCCACTCAGCATTGCTCGCAACATGATGTTGTTCGATGAAGGGATATGCGCCGCGTCACATGGCTCGCCGGGTGGAATTAATTCGTCGCCGGTTCCGATGATCTTGATCTTTGGCGTTCCACCGACCGATAGTGCGCCGTAACCGGCCATAGTTGCCGCTGCAATGGCACCTGCCTGCAAATGGGTTCCTGCGGCGACTAGCGTTTCACCAGCGCGGAAATCACCACCTTGGCGGCGGATATGCTTGCCCAAACTATCGGGGCCATCACCGTCGACGAATATCCGGTCATCCTCGATACGCGCATCCTCCTGCACCAATATCGTATCGGCTCCGGCAGGAAGATGCGCACCAGTAAAAATGCGGGCAGCCTGGTGGCTTTGAACAATTCCTGCGAACGGTGCACCCGCAGCACTTTCGCCGACCAGCTTGAACGGCCCGGGCAAATCGGCAAAGCGAATAGCGTAGCCGTCCATTGCCGATAGATCAGCGGCGGGCTGAGTGCGTTTGGCAATGATGTCTTCGGCCAAATAATGGCCGATTGCCTGTTCGAGCGGCACGGTTTGCGAGGGCAGCGGCGAAGCGAGCGCCAGCAAACGCGCTTGCGCATCGGCCACCGGGATCATTCTGATCTTATCCAGTCGCCGGACTTGCCACCCGTTTTTGTCAGCAAGCGGATTTCGCCGATGACCATCGCCTTATCAAGAGCTTTAGCCATGTCGTAAATCGTCAGGAGCGCAACAGAAACCGCAGTCATCGCCTCCATTTCAACACCGGTTTGGCCAGTGAGGCGGACCATCGTGGTGCAGCGAATGCCGCTATCCTCAAACGTGAAATCGACCGATACTTTGGAGAGCATCAGGGGGTGACAAAGCGGGATCAGTTCGCTGGTCTTCTTCGCCGCCATGATGCCTGCGATGCGCGCCGTGGCCAAGACATCACCCTTCTGCGCGCTGCCCGCTCTAACCGCTTCTATGGCAGTCGGTGACATCGTAATCTGTCCTGCAGCCACAGCTTCGCGAACCGTATCCGGCTTGGCCGTCACATCGACCATATGAGCTGCGCCGCTGTCGTCGAGATGGGTTAGTTTGATCATGCGCCTGACAATAGCTTTCGCGTCGCCGCCTCGATATCATCCTGACGCATCAGGCTCTCGCCGACGAGGAACGCTTTAACGCCCGACGTTGCCATACGTTGGCAATCGGCGTAAGTCGAAATGCCGCTTTCGCACACCAGCAGCACGTCGTCCGACACCATTGCGGCGAGCCTCTCGGTATTGGCGAGATCAACCTCGAAAGTTTTAAGATTGCGGTTGTTGACGCCGATGAGCTTCGCTTTGAGCCGCGATAACGCTCGCTCCATCTCCGCTTCGTCATGGACTTCGACCAACAGGTCCATTCCCTCAATCAGCGCAGCATCTTCGATTTCCGCCATCGCGCCATCATCGAGAGCCGCGACGATAATCAAAATCGCATCCGCACCCATGGCGCGTGCCTCAACG
>JANPAM010000115.1:0-1750 GCA_031429915.1 Sphingomonadales bacterium
TGATGGGCGGCTATGGCTATTCAGCCGCCTATCCGATGGAACGTCGGATGCGTGACGCTTGGGGTTGGGGCATCGCTGGTGGGTCAATCGACATTCAAAAGGTCAATATTGCGAGCGCGATGGTCGGACGGCGGTTTGACCAGCGGCGATAAACTAATCCAAATCCCAAGCCCGTTCGCCGTGGCTCGTTATGTCCAAGCCGTCGCGCTCAGCGTCCTCGCTGACCCGCATCGGCAGGACCATCGACACCATGTAGCCAATGATGAGCGTTGCGACCGCTGACCAGACCGCGACGATGGCGACCGCCTTTAGCTGGATCCAGAGCTGCGATGCCATGCCTGCACCCTCAGCATAACCGACGCCGCCGAAGCTTTCCGACGCGAAGATTGCTAGCAAGATTGAGCCCATTATGCCGCCGACGCCGTGAACGGCGAAAACATCGAGCGAGTCGTCGATCTTGAGCGTGCCCTTGATCAGGCCAACGAACCAGAAACAAACGACACCGGCCAAGACGCCGATGATTACTGCCCCACCCGGACCGACCGATCCCGCAGCCGGAGTAATCGACGCCAAGCCTGCAACTGCACCTGTGGCAAAGCCGACGGCGGTCGATTTGCCGACCTTGATCCGCTCGATCAGCAACCACACCAATGCCGCGACAGAGGCCGCCATATGGGTATTGATGATCGCCGCTGCCGCGCCAGCATCGCTTGCAGCAAGCGCCGAGCCTCCGTTGAAACCGAACCAGCCGACCCAAAGCAGGCCAGCACCCGCGACTGTCAGCGAAGGGCTATGCGGCAGCATCAATGTTTTGGGAAAGCCGATGCGCTTGCCGAGCATGAGCGCCACAACCAGTGCCGATACGCCGGCAGTAGTATGCACCACGATACCGCCAGCGAAATCGATTACGCCTTGGTCTGCCAAAAACCCGCCGCCCCATACCCACCGTGTGACCGGCACATAAACGAGCAGCGACCACAAAGCGCTAAACGCGACAACCCAGCCGAACCGAGCGCGTTCAACCCATGCGCCGACGATCAGCGCGGGGGTAATGATCGCAAAGGTCATCTGGAACAGGCCGAAGACCAACTCTCCAATCGTCTGCCCTTCGCGCACTGCCAGCATGTTGTTGAACATAAAATTCTGCGCCGAGCCGAGATACTCGCCACCGTCTGTCGAGAAGGCAAGGCTATAGCCAATGGCGATCCATAACACTGATGTGATCGCTGCGATCGCGCCGCATTGCACGAGAACCGATAGAAAATTCTTCGCTCGCACCAACCCGCCATAAATCAGCGCAAGGCCGGGTATGGTCATCATCAGCACCAGCGCGGATGAAGTGAGTATCCACGCGGTATCGCCGCTGTCAGGCTCGATTGCCGCGCCCACATCCTGTGCCCACGCAGGGGTAGATGCGAGCGCGCCCAGAATAACCAGCGACTTAATCAACTTATGGTTCATGTTTTCCCCCGCCCCAAACTTGGCACTTCCCTAAGCGACTTAATTCCAGCCTTCAAGCACTTGGTCGGGTGGGCGATGTCCGTCGGCCCACACCCGAATGTTGGTGATGACCCGTTCGCCCGAAGCTTCGCGCCCCTCGAACGTCGCGCTTCCCAAATGTGGCAAGAGCACGACATTGGGAATGTCGAACCAGCGGGGGTCGATCGCTGGTTCGTGCGCATAGACGTCAAGGCCAGCCCCACCGATCCGGCCGGCTTTCAATGCTTCGATCAATGCGTCCTCGTCAATC
>JANPAM010000116.1:0-9046 GCA_031429915.1 Sphingomonadales bacterium
GTGACCGGCGCGGACAAAAATGGCGGGCTAGGGTGCTCGATCTCGACATCATATTATGGTCAGGCGGCATCTGGGCCAGCGACCACCCTGCCCTCGCTGTCCCCCATCCCTTTATGCGAATTCGCGGCTTTGTGCTTGGCCCAGCAGCTATGATTGCGCCTGATTGGCGGGATCCGTTGACCGGTTTAACAATCCGCCAGCTACAATCCCGCTTTACCCGCCCGAAGCCGCTTGACGCTGACAGACAGCACCACTAGGGGGAGCGCTCTCGCATCGCACTGCACCATGCAGAGCGTGCCGGGGCCCTTAGCTCAGTCGGTAGAGCAACTGACTTTTAATCAGTAGGTCGCTGGTTCGAACCCAGCAGGGCTCACCATTATTTATCAAGTATTTATAGAGAGTTTTTGGTGCAACGCGCTGTCTAACAGCGACACGTGGTAACGTTTGATGTGATAAATTCTGTGCTGGGCGATTTCGCAACCTGTGTGCAACTCCAAAGGGAAATGATCCATAAAAAATGCAGGGAGTGTACCAAGCTGTTTTTGGTAGAATCCGGATCGAAACGTGGCTCCACCATACATAAGTACCGAACAAATCGGCCGAATGGCAATTGACGCTCAGCAGTTTTTCGATGGCTCTGAGCGCGCTGGACCGGGGCGAGGAGCAGCAGCCCCTTCAAGGCCACCCTTTGCACCTGCCGCAAATCGCCATCACCGAACACTATCATTTTATTAGCTACTTCTTGCTCCATTAACGGGCAATGCCGCTATTTCTTGGACCAATGCCGGTTGCTATCGCTGCCACGCTGGCAAGCATAGCTTTCGACCATTTGGAATAGTACTTGCGTGTTTTGAGCTGGATTACAGGAAGTGCACTGAGAATATGGATTGACCGTTTGATGCGGTTAATGCCGAAGTCCGCTAAATTTCGTCGATACCGTTGTCATTCCACCACGGGTCCGTTTCCAAAGCCTTAGAAAAATGACAGTAATGTGACATTGATATTGCATTGAATGTCACATTGCTGTAACAATTCTAAAGAGAGGCTAGGAGAGTCACTATGAAATCATTGTTTTTTAGCGCGTTAGCTGTTTTTGCAATAGCGGGTGGCGCCCACGCTGAGCAGACTTCTGGAATTGAGGTGGCCTATCCACAGAAAGCTATCGGGTATGATGCATTGGTTACGGGGGACAATGACCGCGCTATCCGTGACATGCTAAGTGGGACTATTAGCCGTAACGATCCGGCTTTCTTGCTCAACTTAGGTCAGGCTTATGCGCGGACTGGCCGTGTAGCAGAGGCTCGTGAACTCTTTCGAAAGGTCACACGGAAACGTCAGCATGTTGATCTCGTGCTTGCCGACGGACGCGTGATTAATTCCAAGCTGGCGGCAAGTCAGGCGCTTGCAACAGTTCAGGTTGGGCTCGCCTCCCGCTAAATTTTAATACTGCCGCAAAAAACCAGAGGGCGGGCCATTTCCGGTCCGCCTTTTCTATTTAACAATTGCTGCGCCGCACCACGATAATCTGCCGTTGTCACATATCCGACGCAAATCATTCTCTCAACTGCAATACGATAACCACAGCGCCGTCACAGGCACCACCTATCGGCGTGTTCGACAGCGGGTGGGGCTTACGTTGATTCGTCCATACTCCGTTGCATATACCTAAGCACAGGTGACTAAATTTGTTGCGGAGAATCATAATGTTAGACCCTAAATTACGCGGGATCGTTTATGCGACAGCGGCAGCCGTGCTAGTGTCCGGTTGCGGCGCAGACGATATCGCATCGCCAGGCACTGGCGGAAACATCACCATCAATAACCCGGCTCCGCCTCCTCCACCACCACCTCCTCCTCCCCCGCCTGCTACAGTTTCGCCTGCGACTGGCTGCCCCACCATTTCCGATGCTCAGGGTCTCACCGATAGCGGCACGATCACTGGCCCGACTGGCACATATCGCGTTTGCACCCTGCCGGCACAGATCAATTCCAGCATCACGCTGCCCAAGGTTACCGGTCTTTTGTATCGCCTCGGCGGCCGCGTTGATGTGGGTACCGATCAGGGTGCTGCCTCGACTAATAACGTTGTAACGCTCACAATCGCACCGGGCGTTATCGTCTTCGGCGGAACCGGTGTTTCGTGGTTGAATGTTAACCGCGGTAACCGCATCAATGCAGTCGGCACCGCCGCCTTGCCAATCGTCTTCACCAGCCGCGATAACGTGCTTGGCCTGAACACGGACAGCTCGATCGGTCAATGGGGTGGCGTTGTTCTCAACGGACGTGCTCCAATTACCGATTGCCTGGCACCTGCTGCAACGCCTGGTACCGTAGCCTGTGAGCGTCAGGTTGAGGGCGCAGTCGATCCAGCCCGTTACGGTGGCGCGAACTCTGCTGATAACAGCGGACGTCTAAGCTACGTGCAAATCCGTTATTCGGGCTTCGTGCTTTCGGGTGACTCGGAACTCCAGTCGCTCACCACTGGCGGTGTTGGCTCGGGCACTGTAATTGACCATATCCAGTCGTTCAACAGTTCGGATGACGCAGTCGAATTTTTCGGCGGTAGCGTCAACATGAAGTATTTCGTCGCAGTTGGCGCAGATGACGACGGCCTCGACACCGATGTTGGTACCAAGACAAACGTCCAATATGCCATCATCGTACAACGTCAGGGCGCTGGTGACTCGATGATCGAAGCCGACTCGGACAACTCCAACGATGGCAACACTCCGCGTCAGAATACGCGTCTTGCCAACTTTACGTTCCTGCAGCGGAGCAACATCGGTAACTTGGCGGCAATCCTTCTGCGCGGCGGTACCGACTACAGCTTGGTCAACGGCGTGATTGTCAGCCCGAATACTTCGTGCTTGCGCATCAGCCGTCCGCAGACTGCTTCTGCAACGGCCAACGCAGCAATCGATGAAGCAGGTGCGCCGTTTATCCGCTCGGTCGTTGCCCAGTGCAGCGCTACGCCATTCGTTGGGTCGAACGGCGTGACTGCCGCCGAAGTGCAGGCGATATTTGGTTCAGGTAGCAATAACAATAACATTGCTTACACACCGACGCTGACTTCTTTGTTCGTCAACGGGGCCAATGAAACCGCTGTCACCGCGTTTAACGCCAGCACGCTGAATTCGTTCTTCGATGCAACGGCTTATATCGGTGCCGTGCGCGATGCGAACGATACCTGGTATGCCGGTTGGACATGCAACAGCGCGACCGCCACGTTGGGCACGAGCATAACCGGTCTGTGCACCTCCCTCCCGACGTTTTGATAGTCGGTACGTGATTGGGGTGGGGTGCAGGCAAGTCCCGTGCACCCCACCCCTTTTTAAATAAGAAAAAGGGAAAGATAATGTTGAAGCCATTGGGGGCAATCAGCCTGTTGCTTTTGACGTCAGCGCTTGTGTCGCCTTCGGTGGCGATGGCGCAAAATGCCGAGCCGGAACAAGCCGAAGTGGCGGAAACGCAGAATAGCGATCCGGCAATTTCGGAACAGGAGAATGCGGAAGGCCAGGCCGATCAGGCAGCCGAGGCTGCTGCTCCTGAGGAGGAAGAGGTAGATGTGTCCATCGGCGGCGAAGAGATCGTCGTGCGTGGTTATCTTGACCGCAACATTTCGAAAAACGCACCGCAGGTGGTTTCAGTACTGTCGAGCGCCGACATCGAACGTACCGGTGAAGGCGACATCGCAGGTGCGCTGGCGCGTGTGACAGGCCTCAGCGTTGTCGGCGGGGGGTTTGTGTATGTTCGCGGTCTTGGCGACCGTTATTCGCTCGCGTTGCTTAACGGGTCGCCGCTGCCAAGCCCTGAGCCATTGAAACGCGTGGTTCCTTTGGATCTGTTCCCGACCAGCGTCATTGCATCATCGCTTGTGCAGAAAACCTATTCGGCCAACTTCCCCGGTGAATTCGGCGGCGGTGTGATCAACCTGACCACCAAAGCCATACCACGCGAAACATTCTTGACCGTCAGCAGCGATGTCAGCGTTAATGGTGAAACCACCAATCAGCTTGGCTATACTTATTATGGCAGCTCGCAGGATTGGAGCGGATTTGACAATGGTAACCGCGATCTGAAGCCGGCGCTTGATGCCTATCTTCGCAGCGGCAATCGAATCAGTGCTGGCAATGTCGATACGCAGGCGATTGCATCGCAACTGGTGACAGGACGTAACGCTGTCATCCAGCGCAACAAGAACCTTCCAGCCAATGGCTCTGCCAACGTAACTGGCGGCACCAATTTTGATATCGGTGACGATGCAACGATGGGGATACTGTTCAACGCGGGATACAGCAACAAATGGCGCACGCGCGATACGCTTCAACAGACTGCTTCGACGCTTGACCTGAGCCAGAAGGAACTCGACTTCCAGCGTGTCATTACAGACAACCGGATCGTCGTAAACGGCCTCGTCGGTTTCGGTATCGAAGCAGGCGAACAGAAAGTCCGCTGGACCAATGTGTTTATCCGCGACACGTTGAAGCAGACACGCCTCGGCGTCGGTACGCGCCAGAATCTCTCGCCTACCGCGACGCTGATGCAGCAGGACACGGCGTGGTACGAACGCCAATTGGTGAACTCGCAACTCGTCGGCGAATTCAAGCTATCGCCTGACGTCAACCTCAGCTTCCGGGTCGCTTATGCCAATTCAAAGCGTGAAGCTCCCGATGAATTCAGCTTCGAATATTATCGCAGCAACCAGGCGTCTGATCCGTTCGGCAATGTGTTTATCAACCGGCTGAACAACGGCCAGCAGGGCAGCGCTGAAGTCAGTTACTCCTATCTCAATGAAAATCTTTGGTCCGGAAGCGTTGATCTCTCATTCAAGATTACGCCTGATATCACGTCCACAATCGGTTACGCATATTCCGATACTAGCCGTCGCACAGAACGCCGTGATTTCCTTTTCACCGCACCAGGCGGAACACCAATAACGTCCGCACTGTTTCGGCCTGACTTCCTGCTTCAGCCCGACGTGATCGATTTCTATAACATCACGCTGACCGATACCAACGAGGCCAACCCAGTTTTTGATGCCGGGCTGTTGACCAATGCGGGCTACGCCCAGATGCAAGCATTCATTACACCCAAAATCAGCCTGAATTTCGGCGTTCGTTACGAAACTGCAACGCAGACCGTGTCGCCGGTTCAAGTGTTTACAGTGCCTACTGCGTCGCTTGCGAACACCAGTTTGAAGAACAGCTATTGGTTGCCCGCAGCGACGCTGACCTGGGACATCAGCGACCAAATGAAATTCCGGTTAAGTGGGTCGAAAACCATCGCTCGCCCGCAGTTCCGCGAACTGATCTTCCAGAATTTCTTTGATACCGATTCGAACCGCACCTTCCGCGGCAACCCACTCCTGACGGACAGCCAGCTTTATAATGCCGAAGCCCGCTACGAGTGGTATTTCGACCGCGATCAGCGATTCACTGTCGCCGGTTTCTTCAAGCGGATTGACAAACCTATCGAGGCGTTCTCGAGCTTCGACGATAACTCGGTCATCACCAGCTTTGCCAACGCACCGACAGCCGATCTATATGGCGTGGAAATCGAGACGCAGAAATATTTCGACCTTTCGGGGCTAGGCGACGAAGGCTTTTTCTCGACCCGTCGCGCGGTGGTGATTGCCAACTACACCTACACGCAGTCGAAAATTGCCGTGAAGGCGGGTGACACTGTCGCTGTATTCAACTCGTCGACGACCAATGCGCTCGATTTCTTCTCCAACGGTTCGCCGTTGACCGGACAGTCTGACCATCTGGTCAATCTGCAACTTGGTATGGAAGACACCGAACGGCTTTCACAGCAGACAATCCTGCTAACCTACGCCAGCGACCGTGTAACTAGCCGCGGCGCATCGGGTCAGGTCGATATCAAGGAAAAGCCTGGCTTCCAGCTCGATTTTGTTGCGCGCGAAGGATTTACGGTTTGGGGCAAGGAAGCCGAACTAAAATTCGAGGCGCGCAATCTGACTAACACTAAATATCAGGAATTCCAGCAGAACGGCGAGAACATTATCTTCTACAACCGCTATAAGCAGGGGATTAGCGCGTCGATTGGCGTTGAGATCAATTTCTAAGATTTACAGCCCCCAAACTGGCGGCGACATATCTTAACCGATATGTCGCCGTTATTTTTTGGCGAGTTCGGCCATCGGTCACCGTCACCAAAGTGTAATTTTACCGTCATGCACGAGTCATGGTGCCGCCCTAGCCACACTTCGGAATACGAAGAATCATTCGGGGGTCGAGGTGGCATTTTCGCTAACGGAAAGGGTTTGGTTGCTGTCGCGACGCATTGGGCCGTTGCGGCTGGCGTATATGTTGATCTGGATATTCGCTACTTTACTGGCGGTGCAGGTGGCGCGTCTTTCCTGGACCATCGTGACGCCAGTTGGGCCTTTGGGAAACTGGCGCGCGCCGACTGTTAATTTCGTTCCAGCACCAGCGCGAATGGCTTTATTTTTGGGTTTTGATCCTTTTTTTCGCAATGACCAACCGGCTTTGGGAACAGGTAACGTCACTTCGCTGAACTTAATGCTCTTTGGCATTCGTGCCAATCAAAGTTCGGGGGGCGGCTCTGCGATCATTGCGGGCGAGGACGGAGTGCAAAACAGCTTCGCCGTCGGGGAGGAGGTCGCACCCGGAGTTATACTGGATTCCGTGGCGTTCGATCATGTCATATTGTCGCGTGGCGGAGTGAAGGAGTCGCTATATATTGATCAGTCAATCCCCGCCGAAACGATTGGTTCGCCAGGTATCAATGACGGTGGAACCAACACGCCCGCGGGAAATGGCGCTGTTCTTAATGCTGAAACAATCCAAAAGTCTATTGGCTTTGCGCCGCGCAACGAAGGTGGCACGGTGACCGGGCTAGTCCTTCAGCCACGCGACGACGGGACGATGCTGAGGGTTGCAGGATTTCAGTCTGGCGACATATTAGTTTCAGTCAATGGTCGTCCGGTTACGTCAGCCGCCGACATTGCCGCCCAATTACGACCCGGTGCCCGCCTTAGCGTCGAAGTTGAACGCGGCGGGGCGAAAGTCCCCATCGTCTTGAATTTGGAACAACCGTGATCCGTAAACTGACTTTGCTCGCCGCGTGTGCGACTCTAATTTTTGCCGAGCCGATTGCGGCTCAATATACGCTTAACGTTCGCGATGCCGATATCCGCGCGTTCGTACAGGACGCTGCGCGGGTTACTGGTCAGACGTTCATCGTCGATGGCCGTGTAACCGGCAAGGTATCAGTTGTAACCGACCGGCCATTGTCGCGTTCAGAATATTTCGAGGTTTTCCTGTCAACGCTTCGCGCCAATGGTCTGGTCGCAATCCCGATCCGCAGCGGCGGTTACAGAGTCCAGCCAGCCGAAGGTGCCGCGACCCAACCGACACGAGTTGGCAGCGCTCGTGCAGCGCCGAGCCAGTTCGTTACCGAAGTATTCCGGCTTCGCTCGATTGATGCAACGACAGCGGTCGATACCCTTCGACCTTTGGTCAGCCGCGAAGGCTCGATCACCGCTAACCGCAACGCCAACAGTCTGGTGGTCGCCGATTACGCCGACAATATCCGCCGGATTCGCGACCTGATCCGCCAGATTGACCGCGACTCAGCCGCGACTCAAATCGTCACGCTCGAAAACGCCGGTGCGCGCGAGATCGCCGTTGCGTTGCAGGGTCTCGCCGGACAGGGCGGCGGCGAAGGTGCGCGCTCTCCCTTGAGCGTTGTCGCCATCGACAGCAGCAACGCGATTGCGCTTCGCGGCGACGCGGTGTCGGTGTCGCGCTTTGCAGCGATGGCTAAGCAGCTCGATGCGCGCGCGCAATCGGGTGCCGAAATCCGGGTTTACCGGCTTGAACACGCCAATGCTGAAACTTTGCTCGAAACGGTTCAATCGCTGATCGGCGGTAAATCTGGGACTTCGCAAGGGAGCGATTTGCCGCCGGTTGCGGCGACATCCAACAGCGATGGCGCGGCCCCGGCGATTTCTCCCTTTGTCGCCGCCAGCTCACCGTCGGGCATGAACGGCATCGGCGGACGTGGACCGGTTATCGTCACGCGCTACGAAGGCACCAACGCTCTGATCGTCGCCGCAAATCCCGAAATGCAGCGTACGCTGGGCGAGCTCATCCGGCAACTCGATACGCGGCCCGAACAGGTACTGGTCGAGGCTATCGTTGTCGAAATCGGCAATGAAGCCGCGAAAAAGCTGGGCGTGCAATTGCTTGTTGGCGGCAAAAACCTGCCGTTTGCCGCAACGAACTACTCGAACGCAACGCCCAATATCTTGACGATTGCAGGCGCGCTCGGTGCCGAAGAGTTGAGCCGGCAGACCACGACGATCAACGGCACGACAACCACGACATCGACCACCAGCGCGCTCGGCGACAGCCTTCAACAGGCGGCAGCCGCCTCGTTATTGAACGCCACCGGCGGCTTTGGCGGCTTTGCTCTGGATATCGGCAAGAATGCGATTTTCGGGACAATCATCAACGCAATCGCTTCCGACACCGAATCGAACTTGCTGGCAACGCCGCATATTGTGACGCTGAATAACCAGAAGGCGAAGTTTCTGGTTGGACAGGAAGTGCCGGTCAGCACCGGTGAGCAATTGTCAGCAAACTTCGAAAACGCCTTCCGCACAGTTCAACGCCAGGAAGTCGGGATTAAGCTTGAGGTCACGCCCCAGGTTAATGCGCAGGGCGATGTAAAGCTGTTTTTGAAACAGGAAGTGTCGAGCGTTGCGGGGCCGGTATCGTCGCGGTCGAGCGATCTCATCATCAACAAACGCGAATTTGAAACGACCTTGACCGTCGGCGACGGCCAGTTGCTCGCGATTGGCGGATTGCTCAACGATGACGAGCGCCGGACAATCGAGCGAATCCCGTTGCTCAGCGATATTCCGTTCATCGGCGAACTGTTCAAATCGCGAAGCCGGAGCCGGAGCAAAACCAACCTGATGGTCTTTATCCGCCCCACTGTGCTTCGAAGCAAGGCCGATGGCGACCGGTTGACAGCGCGGCGGTACGATTATGTCCGC